>JAKSBJ010000043.1 GCA_022361195.1 Flavobacteriales bacterium | reverse complement strand
TAGACTTTATAGAATACTGGCAAGCCAACCCAACACAAAACTATGGAATGGAGATGTCCATCTCAGACCTTAACCAGGCTGGTGGAGCTCACAGGCAGTATTATGATGTAAATTTTGGATTGGCTTCGGGGCCACTGCTTAAGTTATCGTTTACAGTAAAGCCTCAGTTAAAAATTGACTTTGTTGACAGCCTTGATCATGGTTCTATCACTCTCAACTCTCCTTCAGGAAGTCTTCCTTATCGCTATATGATAAGTCATAATCCTATTGGTAGTCTTACAGATGTTTGGAATACATTAAATGACACCATTACTAATGACAGTATTACGTTCTTTCGGGGAGATATTAATTCTCAAAATTATACTTTTTCTAACCTCAATAGTGGTAAATACTATATTGCTGTTTTTGACAATGATGGAGCAAAACTAGTTGACACCTCAACCTATTTATCTCCAGATATATCACTCGTTAACTCAACTGGTGTTACTGTAAACGGAGATCAGATTTCTCGATCAAATAGTTCTCAAGGGGATGGAACTGCATCTTTTTCTAAGCTCCTTAGAAATAACCATTCAGGTGGAATTGCTTTTGAAGTTGAATCCTTAGGAGGGTTTATTATAGGGTTCAACAATGACACAGATGCCTTAGCAACCGCTACAAGTCATTTTGAATTTGGAGTCAATATCCAACCCAATGGAAGTTATGCAGTCATTGATACTGGTGTTGTCACCTCCAACACAGGAACAATTCACGCGGGTGATGATATTTACCTGGTAAAAGAAGGAAATGACTTTGTCTTTTATGTAGAAGATACAGTTGCATATCGACATACATTACATTCTCAATTAACAGATGACTTTACGGTTGATTTTGTGCTCAAAGATCAAAATATAGAGCTTAAAAGACATACTTTATTAGGTCAGCTTAGGTTCCCAAAACCTTATCCTTCTTATCCAAAATTAGGCTGTGGGACAACAACAACCGATATCTCGATTAAAATCCCAGTTGGAATTACGCTTAATTCTTGCGTATTGACCAATAATCAAACCTCTGCCATCATTACTCCCTCCTCATCTTGTGTGTATGAAGATGTACCAATTGGGACTTATACGATGTTAGTTTCATACAGTTATGGAAGTTCTACTTTTACTTATCCATACCAGCTTGCAGTGGGCTATTTAGTCGATTGGGAAAATTTAGTGGATTGTCAAATTATCTTAGGAACCAATAACACACTTATTCCTGGTCCTGGTACAATAGCTCCTGACTGGGCTTCAGCTGATAGCGAAGCAAAAACATTTAATGCGGAAAGTGGTTGGGTACAATTTGAAACGGATGTTTTTGGATCAGGAGCCTCATGGCTTGGTTCTGATCCTTCAAATTTTCAATATCTAGCTTTTGAAGAATCAGATGGTAATCAAGCATTTGGTGTTTCAACAAACAATATATTCTCATCTGGAGTTGCAGCTTTTGGAGACGACGCTATTACAACTGAATCATTCTTTACATCTCCTAACGGTGTTTTTCGAGTTGATTTAAATTATAATGAAACCTCGGATGAAATAGAGGTTGAACTTTATAAAAATGGGGCAACATCACTTTTATCAACGACTTCATTAAGTGACAATGGCCCTTTTGAATTGCATACAATGCAATATGGCAAACCTCAGCTAATCAACACTATTTCTTCTTTTTGCCCGGTACCTCAAATCGTCCAATATATCGAGCCTAAGCGTGATTCTGAAGGAGGATATTATGAAGTTCCAGATGATGATATTCTTCGATTTGAGTTTCATGAGGAGTACACTACTGGCTCAGATCTCAATTATGTTGTTCGGAATTATCAAGGGCAGGAACAATCCCTAAGCTCTATTCCAGAAAGTTTTGGAGATAACAGACTTTCATTAGATGTAAGCTCTCTGATTTCAGGATACTACGTAATGGAAATTCTCAATGACAAAAATGAAAATTGGTTTATCAGATTTAAAGTATTGTAATGAAAAAACTATTCTTATTCATAACACCCTTTCTCTTTTTAACTGCGTGTTCGGAGAATGAATCATTAACTGATCACGAAATACATTTTGCCGAGAATCCTAATTATGAAGATAACGGCATTGGAGAAATTTCTTACAAGGGTGAGCTCATCTTCTTGGATGAAGAGAAAGCTGCGCAAGATAGCTATACCATTCCCAGAATTGAAAAGAAGATAGAAGATATAACCTTTAGAGCTAAACGAATTCCAATGGATCTCTATCTATTAAATCAAGGAGTTGCTCAAGAAGATTTAGATTCTGTCTTAGCTACCGTTGGTGGCGAACAAATTTTCTATTTCGAGTTTGAAGAAAAGCAAAAGCAAGACTTGATGAAAAAATATTTCAAGGGAAATATGGACGAGTCAATCTCTTACATTTCCTTCGGAATCCAAAAGGACTTTAAACTCAAAACAGAAGATGGTCAAGTATATGATTGTCTTTATAGTATCTATGAACGAGATTTTGGAGTTGCTCCTTACGAACGATTGCTCTTGGGTTTTAAAGGAATAGAGCCTAAAGAAGAAATCACGCTTTTGTATCAAGACATTCTTTTTCAAAAAGGAGACATGAAGTTTTCTTTTGCTTCAACCAATTATATCGAAAACAACATTAAAAATCCATCATGATTTTAACAATTAGAAATAGTAGAGCCGGAAAGGCCATCAGTATTTTGATGTGCGCAGTCTTTGTAATAACTATTATCAACCCTCTGCCTTCCTATGGATTAACGGGAGGACCGGCCCAACCTGAATTTAGTGCTTTCACTCCTATTGGCACATCTGATATGGTTGATTTAACCTCTGGAGATTTTAGTTATAACATTCCTTTAATGGACGTTGGAGGTTTCCCTATCAACTTGGCTTATAATTCTGGAATTACAATGGATCAGGAAGCTTCATGGGTTGGCTTAGGCTGGAATTTGAATGTTGGTCAAATCAACCGTCAAATGCGAGGTTTACCTGATGATTTCAAGGGAGATGAAATGACATATGTAAACAATCTCAAACCCAACTACACGGTAGGAGGAAGCTTCAAGTTCAAACCTCATTTATTTGGGGTTGGAAAGGACAAAACTGCACCTAAAGATGGTGGTGATGGATTATCGTTTGATGTAGGATTTGGATTACAATACAACAGCTATGATGGTCCAAGTCTAATGCCTTCAGGAGGTATTACCTATCAAGTCAATCAAAATGCTTCTATTTCCATGAATGTTCAATCCACCCCTGATGGATTGAATATAACACCAAGTGCATCCTTAAATTCTAAAGGAAAAATGAATTTTATAAAGAATACAATGCTTGGTCTAAATGCTGGTGTTTCTTTTAATTCAAGACAAGGGATTAAAGATTATAACATGTCCGCTTCAGCAAACATTGTTCAGAATAATTTTGGCTTAGATAAAAATGGGGCCGCTCAATTTAACGAAAACAGTCAATCTTCATCCGTTGGTTCTGTGATCAGTTCTGTACCGAATACTTATACCCCAACTATCAGGGATAATTTCATTACCGAAAATGGAACTTTCAATGCTTCTTTTGGAACCGAAATATTTGGTGCTGAAGGTGACGCTATGATCACTGGCTTCATAATGAATCAATACTTAGCTAAAAATACAACTACTGAAAATGCTTATGGTTATGACCATACACATGAAGCCAAGCCCGAGGATGTGCTTGATTTCAATAGAGAAAAAGATGGCAACTTCAGTGTCAATTCAACTAATTTGCCCATAACTAACTATACTTATGACATATACAGTGTTCAAGGGCAAGGTGTTGGAGGAATGTTTCGCCCTTATCGTTCGCAAGTCGGTCATGTCTATGACAATCAAGTAATATCCAATTCCAGTGCAGGCTCAGGAGGTATTGAAATAGGCGTTGGACAAACAGCACATTCGGGAGGAGATATTGAAACGACCACAACTGATGCTACTTCTGGTCGCTGGAGCAAGGCTAATGATGCTCTTGAAAACTTTATTTCTAATGAAATTTCTGATCCGCGATACGAAGAAGTTTACTATAAAAATGTAGGTGACTTATCTGTTGATGAAGATGCGAGTATTTATGGAACCGATGCAGATAAACTAGGGGGCTATAATCCTTTAAGATTAAAAATTGGAAGTGTCCCTTATTTAAGAGAATTAAAAAACAAATATCAAATCAAAGACTCAGATGTAGCCAGTCTGTTCAATGAGTATACCATCAATGAAGATGACATAAAAAGATCTTCCAACAAACGAGTTAAACGAAATCAAGCAATTTTAAAAGTAACAGCTGAAGAAGCAAATTCTATTGGCTATGGTTTTTCAAAAAACACAAATGCCAAAGATCATCATACAGCTGGTTTTATTGTTACTCGTAACGATGCAGCTCGTTATGTTTATGGTCAAGCCCTTTATAATAATACCAAAGAAGAAGTAACTTTTGCTATTGGTGATGGATTTGGAGCTGGTGCCATTCCTGGAAATGCTTCTACGGCAGAATGTGGTACAGGACTCGTTTCCTATACTCCAGGCACTGATAATTCGATCGATAATAAACGAGGAGATCATTATTTCAATAAAGTTATTACACCTGATTATGCCCATTCGTTTTTACTAACGTCAATTTTATCTTCTGATTATTCTGATATAGATAATGTTCCTGGACCTTCTATTGATGACCTGGGCTCTTACACAAAATTTGAATACAGAGATATGGGGAATTATAAGTGGCGAGTTCCTTTCCAAAAAGACAAAGCTTCTTATAACGAAGGTTTGAAAACAGATCCAACAGATGATAAAGCCTCCTATATGTATGGAGAGAAAGAAGCTAGTTATATCCAAAAAATTGAAACCAAAACTCACGTAGCCCTCTTTTACATTTCGGAAAGAAACGATGCCTATGGTGTAGATGGTGAAAATGGTAATGATCCAAATACTACCACAACATCCAAGATGTATAAGTTGGATAAGATCATGTTGTTTTCGAGAGGAGAACTATATGCTGGAGATGATATTCTAGGAGAAGGAACAGATGCTAGTGGAAACATTACAACAACCGCTACCCCTATTAAAACAGTTCATTTTGTTTATGATTACGATTTATGTCAAGGAGTTCCCAATAATAATCATGATGGAAAAAATCCAGGAGAAGAGTCAGAACTAGATGATAACGAACTTAGTAATGAAGGAGGAAAACTAACCTTAAGAAAAGTTTATTTCACTTATCGGAATTCAAACATGGGTCAATACTCTGATTATGAATTCACCTATGGTGATTCTGATCACAATGGAATAGAAGAACCTGGTTTTAATCCTGAATACAATTTAAAAGGCTATGATATTTGGGGATGTTACAAACCTAATCCTAGTTCAGGAGTTGATGCTGTTGGGTGTGGAGCTTCCGATCATCTTCCTGCACCAGAATTTAATTATGTAGACCAAGATGATCCAAATATTGATCAGTACGCATCAGCCTGGTCCATGACAGATATTTCCCTGCCTTCCGGTGGTAAAATACAGGTCGACTATGAATCTGATGACTATCAATATGTACAGGATAAAAGGGCCATGCAGATGTTTAAATTGGCCGGAGCTGGGATGTATCCAAATCCAACAACCGCTTCAATGGGAGATTTTGATTTTTACCCTAATGCCGAGCCGGATGATGCTGCATTTCTTTACAAAGGAGGGAATCAAGCCAAATACCTCTATTTCCAATTACCTGATAACATTACTTCAAAAGCAGACTTTTTTGCCAAGTGTATTTATCCCCTTCCAAGAACCGATGATGGAGATAAACTCATTTATTTCCGAACACTCCTCAATATGAATATTAAAGGGGGAACTGGTTCAAGTTGGGAAAATGAACCGTTTGACTATGTAACAGGTTATTTTGTTTTAGATCGGACTGATTCTGATTACTACGACTTCTTTACTTCTGGCGGAAGCAACTACGGAAGTGTTAAAATGAAATACGTCAACAAAGAAGGTGGTTTTGGAGGTGCTAAAGATGTAAATCCTATATCCAAAGCAGGCTGGCATTTTGCCCGAAAATACCTTTCAAAATATGTATATGGCTTTCCTGATGTGGCAGAAGGCGATGCTGATGTAATGCTAAAGTCCCTTTATTCTATGGGAGAAAACCTATTTGAAACATTTGTCGGCGCCAATGGATTATTGAAAAATAAAAATATCGCCAAACGATTTGTTCCTGCTAAATCATGGATTCGTTTGGGGGCTTCTTCTCCAAATAAAAAAGGAGGAGGGTGCAGAGTAAAGCAAATTAGCATGACAGATGAATGGGCTGGTATGATTGATGAAACTGCCGGAGGAATTAGCGACCAACGATACGGACAAACATATGAATACCAATTAGAAAATGGAACCTCCAGTGGAGTTGCTTCTTATGAACCTGTTGGATCTAAAGAAAATCCTTTTGTCCAACCTGTGTTTGTGAATGTTGAGCGCACCCTAGCCCCAGATGAAGATAACTTTATGGAAAAACCTTTTGGGGAATCATTTTTCCCAAATCCAAGAGTTACTTATGCAAGAGTTACTGTTCAAAATCTCGAACGAGTAGACGGCGATCAAATTGTAAAAAAGAACGCTACTGGAAAAGTAGTTACGGAACATTATACTACAAAAGATTATCCAACTCTTGTAGATCAGACAGAGCTAGATCCTCAGGAAGATCACAATCCTCTTTTACTAGGTTTATTACACTTTAATGTTAAAAAGCACATAACCCTTTCTCAAGGATATGTTGTTCATCTAAACGACATGGATGGTAAAATGAAAGCTCAATATGTCTATGCAGAAGGCCACGATGACTACATATCAGGAGTTAAGTATAACTATGATTTAAACACAGCGGCTACACCTGGTGGAACGGATTTCACTCCTGTTTCAGAAAATAAAGGCTTACTCAATAATAAGGTTAAAGTACTTTATCCAAACGGTCTATTTGACGACAGAACTTTAGGGGTTGAATATGATATTATCAATGATTTTAGAGAGATGCGTTCGGTTACAAAAATTGGAGGTGTTAATGTTAACCTGGCGACCTTCTTCGTCGGGGTAACACCTGTAACTGCACCTGCTCCAATTCCCGACTATAGCAGACATGAAGATAAACTTCGAATGGCCGTTACCACGAAAGTAATTAACTCATTTGGAATATTACGTGAAACTATTGCACTGGATGCAGGAGCAAGTGTTCATACCCGAAACTTGGTTTGGGATGGAGAAACCGGAGAAGTACTACTAACTGAAACAGTTAATGAATATGGGGATAAATATTATTCTTTGAATTTACCGGCCTATTGGTATTACACGGGAATGGGAATGGCTGCATTTAATAGTGGTACAACTATCGATTTATGGAAAGCTTCTGGAGAAGATTATTATTACGAGTTATCTCCGGGTGAAAACAAAGACTATTTTGAACCGGGAGATGAACTTCTTGTTTATCGCTACTCAGCGGGTACTTATACCCGGTTGTGGGTCAATCAACTTCATTCATCTGATAATACAAAAGTTCAACTATTAGAAGCTGATGGGGATATTTATGATAGTCCAGGAGCGATAAGAGCTAAAGTAATTCGCTCTGGACGAAGAAATATACAAAATGCTTCAATGACCTCGGTTACAATGCAAATCAACCCATTGACTTCCCCTTTATTAACCAGCCTTGGAGACGTAGATTCTGATGGGCAAGCTGAATATCAGCTGAATAGTTCATGGCTAGAGGGAGGAACTCCAGAAGCAAGAAAAATTGTCAATGCAGGAGCTATTGAATTCTCAGATCACTGGGAGCCAGATTGTGAATGTGGTATTGATCCAGTTAATGACACATATAATAAGTATCGTTATAATGCACTGGGGGTATGGCGTGCCTTAAAATCATGGCTATACCTTACAAGCCGTAAACACACATCTGACCCTGACCCAAGGAACGATGGATTCTATAAAAACTTTTCATCCTTCTATTCTTTTGATGGAACAAATTGGAGCAAAGATGAAACTGACTGGACATCAACTTCTGAAGTAACAAAATATAGTCCCTACGGATTTGAATTGGAAAATGTTGATGCTTTAATGCGTTATTCTGCTGCACAATATGGTTATAACTCCACTTTTCCTATGGCCGTTGGTGCTAACGGTCAGTACCGTGAAATTGGATTTGATGGCTTTGAGGATTATTTCTTTGAAGGCTGTGATGAAAAAGAACATTTTGGCTTTAAAGAAAGTGTCAACGCCACTTCAGGTGCAGTTATTTCTCCAACAAAAGCACATACTGGAGCCTACAGTTTAAAACTCTATTCTGGAAGCCGTGTCCAACGACTCTATCGAATGGATTGCGAAGAATAAGAATCAACTAGAACAATTAAGCAATGATGAAATTGAATAAATATTGGATAATTACCTTGTTATTGGTAGCAAGTAGTTCTCTTTCCTATACTCAGGACAGTACTCATGTTGATACAATAAGTAATAAAGCGAGCTTTCGTGTATCTGAATTGTCAACTTTTATTCCTTCCCCGGCTAACTCTTTAAAGTCACAAGGATGTGGCTTTTCATGCAGTGGAGGAAAAGAATATTATATCAGAACGGGATATTCTGGTTTTAATCCTGAGGATGCAACAGAAATTCCAAATGACAATCCAGATATCAACTGGCGCTTAGTATCCACTCCGTGCAACGATGATCCACCACTATTCATAGCCTGGACTGTTGATCATCCTTATTTCGGCACAATGGGACTTACGGGAGACTATACTACCAAATCCATTAAAGCACAAGGACCGTGCACAGGAGACTTAGGAGAGTTTGTTTATGAAACTGACTTTTGCCTTAGTGAAGATGCCACCGAAATGGTAATGGAACTAAAGTGCATTGCCGATAATTATGTAAAAGAAGTAAGACTCAATGATGTTGTCATTGCTACTAAAGATCCCGTTGTTGATGGATGGACAGATGCCAATATGATTGACTTAACAGTAGATTCAGGAGATCCACTCTATGCGGACATTTTTGAAACTGGAGCAACAAATACCTTGAGCATCACAATTGTTAACTATGGGTACATCACCGAATTAGATCAACAACAAACTCATTTTGGTCAAATGCCCAGTCCCTCAGCCCTGGAAGCATCGGTAAAAATCAATGTTCATGACGGTTGTATTACTTGTTGTAACAAAAAACCGATTGTTTGGGGATCCAAATTTGAAGATTTAAATGGTAACAGTGAATTAGATGAGGGAGAGGTGCCTCTTGAAGGTATTACAATGGAATTAAGAAAGGTTGAAGGAGCTGGAGGCTCATCCTTAGTGGCTAGTACCACTACAGATGAATCGGGAATGTATTTGTTCACAGACTTTCTTTACGATCCTACTGATTCCTATTTTGTTAAAGAAACAATTGAATCTGGTTGGACTTGTACCTACCCAAGTGCAAGCGGAGAAAGTTCGACTTTTACATTAGAAGATTATAAAGTAGTCAATAACGTACTTTTTCTAAATACTGAAACACCTGACCCTGGACCTTGTACCGATTGTGGAGACTCCTTCTCTCCAATTCCAAATGAAAAATATTGGATTTCGGCTTGGGTACATGTAGATTATCCTGAACAACAACTCACTTTTGAAAACGGATTAGAAGGACCTTTTTTAAGAGCGATATTCATAGGTACTGATGCTATCATTCCAGAAATGTATCCAAGTGGTGAAATCATTGATGGCTGGCAACGAATTGTAGGAAGTTTTACAGTCCCATCAGATGCAACTAATTTCCTACTTAGTATTGAAGCCGATGCCAGCAATACCACCTATTTTGATGATATCAGAATCCATCCGTTTAATGGTAGTATGAAGTCCTATGTCTATGATGGTGAAACATTCTGGTTGGTTTCCGAATTAGATGATAATAATTATGCAACCTTTTATGAATATGATCAGGAGGGGGGGCTCATTAGAATCAAAAAAGAGACCTCGAGAGGAATTGTAACGATCCAAGAAACTCGTTCTAACACCTTACAAGTTGATCCAAATCCTTAAATCCAAAACAATGAACAAGTTTATCCTTTTATTTTTTTTATTGGCATTGAATTTACCTCTTGCTTTTGGAAGTTCAGTCGAAGATTATCTCCGTAAGGTTCAAAAAAACTATGAAAATCTAAAGACTTTCAGATTGAACCTTAATTATGAATTATATAAAGGTTGGCAGGGAACAGAAGTAATGGATACCTATTCTTCTCAATTTTTCAGATCTGAAGAGGAAAGTTACAGAACATTGCACAACAGTATTTTCATCAGCTCTCAAGGACTTTCTTTATCCGTAGACCATGACGATAAACTCATGACTATTTCAGATCCCATTGAAGAAAAGGTTATTGACGCTGATTTGGAAAAAAGTCTTCAAATGTGCCAAGATACTAAAGTTGTTGAGCAAGAGGATGGTTCGACTAAACTAAGACTCATTCTAAAGCAAAAATCTGACATTCTTTATTCAGCAATTGATATCATCATAAATGAAAAATATCAAATCAAAGAAATTCAGCTGTATTATGCTCATCAATATAATTTTTCATCCAGCTACTTCCAACCCGAAATGGACTATCCCAAATTAAGAATCACTTACGGTGAAATTAAAAAGAGTTGGAAAGAAAAAGATGAACATTTAAATCTGGGATATTATTTAAGCAATACAGCTAATCAACCGACCCCAACTAAAGAATACTCAGATTATCAAATAATTGACCTTCGTTCAGTTGAATAATTGACCTCTGAACAAATTGAAAAACGGAAAATTTTAAAATGAAAGCAATGGCAAAAAGATTCACGACATCCATTTCGAAAAAAAACGGTTTTATCTACCGCTTTCTTTCCCTCTTGCCTTTAATCAAGTTAAACCTGAATTCAAAGAAACAACTTGCATTCATGGCATTTATATTCATGATGAGTACAAATGCTTTAGCTACTAAAGAAACTTATACAAACCGAAAACAAGCCGATGCTTTTAGTAGTGACTTTTCATTTGAAGTAATAGATAAACGCTTTGATGAATTAGGTACTGATGCTTTTTATGATAGGAGCACTCAATTGTTGGTTCGTTTTGGGGTTGACGAAGACATTTCCTACGGTTATATTCCAGAATTTGACGGAACTACAGTGGATGTAACGATAGATTTAACTGTAGAAGCTCTAAATGGTGGAGGTACTGTTTTATCTACCGAAACAACTCAAATGACAATTACCTATTCTCCTAGTCAAGGTGGCTTTTACGTGGATCAGGCCATTTTTAAGACGGGAGGTTATAATCGTTATAGAATCGAAGTTGCACTTCCAACCGGATTTCCAACCACCGTCCCAGAGAATATTTATATAGAAGGTGAATTGAGCATTGATCGTTATTACGAAATTTCAACTACAACTCCTGTTGTGGGAGCTAGTTATCTGGATTATTCAGCAAGTTCGGATCCTACTATAATTACCGGGACCGCTATTCCAACAAATGCGAACGAACTTGAAATTTGGTGGGACTATATTGAAGGAGCTGAAGAATACGAATTACAATGGACATGGGTAGATAATTATTCGGACAGCTACGGCTCCGGAGGATTAAGTAGTCCATTAACGGCTTCTGAGATAGACTTTAATGAACTGGACTTTGCGCGAAACAACAGTCGAATTATAACCT
>JAKSBJ010000241.1 GCA_022361195.1 Flavobacteriales bacterium | reverse complement strand
GGTTCTTGAGGGAAGCTGGAAGATACTTGAAGAAGATATGAATAAGGCGAGTAATTTTGACTCGCTGATCCGAGCTCATTCGCGGTACATGGCGACAGTGACTGATCGAACACTGTTATCGGAGCGAAGTAGGCTTGTGCTTGCCGCCCTGAACGCAATGCTTGAAACCGTATTAGATTTCAGAGCGACGCAAATACGGCTAGTGGAGGCCTTATATATGCTCCAGGCTGCACGGAGAGGAAAATCGAGCAAGGTCTTGGTACAGCTAAATCTTGGGAATTTCATCAGTGAGTTCCAGAAGATCCGAGCCCTGCACAAATCCCACGTATGTCTGGTCGTCAAAATAAAGAGCGCGAGGCGTGGAGGGTGCGATTTTGTGGCGTTGAAAGGAAGTTTTGGAAAAAACAAGCACCTGGGATTCACTGGGAATTTTGAGCTGTTCCAGGAGGGACATCAGATAGCCCTGACCGTCCTTTTTGAATTCCAAGGTGACCTCACCGCGATCAATCGCCTCCTGCAGTTGGGCCACCAGACTGGTATCCTTGCCTTCGCCATAGGAAATGGTCCCTTCCTCAAAAGGCATCATGTGGGTGGCACCTTGAAAATCATCATTGGCTTGCAAGGCGTGTCCCCAAAGAAAAAGGAGGGCACACAACAATCCAAATACACCCCGACGCGCGCAGCTTGGGTCACTTGGCATCCTCCGGATGGAGGTCCTGACTACTTTCCTAGGCATGATGACACCATCCAATCGAAAACCACGCCAACATTCCAAACTATTTTTGCCTTGATGAAGGCATTTCTTGGTGTCTGAAGCGGTTTTGAAAATCAGGAAGCGGTATCGGGAGGAGCCGCGGTGCTGGACCTTACGACCAGTTCGGCGGGAATCACCTTGGACTCCCGAGCCCCCCCTTTCAACAGTCCCTCCATCAGTTCCATGGCAGCCTCCCCCTGTCTCAATTTGGGCTGACGGACTGTTGTCAAGGGGACTTGGAAATGTTCGCTTGTAAGAATATTGCCAAAACCAACCACCGACATGTCCTGAGGGATCCGGACGCCCTGTTTGATCAGATGGCCCGCGGCACCGATGGCCACCAGGTCGTTGACCGCTTGAATGGCGGTGGCCTGGGTTCCCTCCGAAAGCATCTGGGCGGCTGCCTGAGCCCCTTCCTCGACAGTGCCACCGGCCTGGAACACCAGTTTGTCGTCCCAAGGTATGCGGGCTTCCCCAAGTGCGAATCGAAATCCTTCCAGTCGGTCCTTGGCCCAGGGAGCGGCCAAAGGCCCCGAGAAAAACGCGATGCGACGGTGCCCCAGGGAAAGCAGGTGCCGAGTGGCAGCCATCGCCGCATTGCGACTGTCGGTTTCCACATTGGCAAAATCCTGGCAGAAAGACGCCCGATGCCCCAGCACCACACAGGGCGTCTGATGCTTCTTGATCTCTTCGTAAATCGGAGCCACCGATTCCAGCCGATAAACCGGTGAAATGAACAAACCGTCCACCCGTCGCGCCAGAAAACGCCGGATACAGGACGCTTCCCGTTTCGGATCGTTGAGGGAATGCGCAAACAGAATATCGTAGCCGGCCTGATAGGCACGCTCTTCGATGGCCATCATGGCACGGGCATAGATGGCGGAAGCCATGGTGTGGCGCCAGAAAGCGCGGT
>JAKSBJ010000236.1 GCA_022361195.1 Flavobacteriales bacterium | reverse complement strand
GTCATGGAGGAGATGGCCAGCACGATCAAAAACACCCACCACTGTTGCTGGAGTACGTTGCGCATTCCGGCCCGCATGTAGGCCTTTTTATCTAAAGCGTATTTCTTAGTCTTGACGATCATTTTTTCCTGTTCTAGGCACAGTGTTGAAAAAAGAACACAAACATAAGGATCAAAACCAAGGCTTCAACCATTCTTACTAAAAAATTGCGCTTATTATTACTCAAAACAGGTTATTCGGCTTTCAAACTAATGTCAAGGCTCTTGACAGAATGCGTAAGAGCACCAACGGAAATGTAGTCAACTCCGGATGACGAAGCGGCCTGAATGGTCGATTCAGTAATGCCACCGGATGCTTCGGTTTCTGAGCGGCCTGCGATAAGCTCCACGGCCCTGGTCATTTCTTCCGGAGACATATTGTCGAGCATGATACGGTCCACTTTTTCGGTATCCAGGGCTTGCTGTACCTCATCCAGGTTTCTTGTCTCCACCTCTATTTTCAGGTCCTTGCCGGTCCTTACCAGGTAATCTACCGTAGCACTGACTGCATTGGGAATACCTCCGGCAAAATCGATGTGGTTGTCTTTGAGCATAATCATGTCAAACAAGCCATAGCGATGGTTCACACCGCCACCGATCACCACTGCCCATTTTTCCATCATTCTGAAATTGGGTGTGGTCTTCCGCGTATCAAGAAGCCTCGTGTTGGAATCTGCTATAAGTGAGTTGAGGTAGCGGGTATACGTAGCAATACCGCTCATGCGTTGCATGCAGTTGAGCACCAGCCGTTCTGCGGAAAGTATGGCTCGTGAATTGCCGTGTAGTTTCAGTATAATATCGCCCTCTTTCACCGAAGTACCATCCGTTACAGCCGCCACGATTTCCATATCCGGATCCAGTTTCCTGAAAATGATTTCTGCGAGTTCCATACCGGCAATCACTCCGGAAGCTTTCATCAGAAGATAGGCGCTGTTTTTGGCACCGGAAGGTATGGAGGCTAATGAAGAGTGGTCGCCATCACGGATGTCTTCATTGAGGGCTCTGTCAATAAAATCGTTTAGCGATTGTTCAGTTATGTAATCTGGCCGCATGGCCAAAAATACAAAAGAGGTATTGCTTTGAGGGCTGTGGATTACCCTTATTTTGGTTTGGAGAACTCAAGGCGGTAGACCTTGTAATCATCCTTGTACTTTTTGGCCCTGAGCGCAATGCGGTAAGAGGTATTGCCTGAAGTGTAGTTACCAATGGCATAGATAATACCTCCCTGGGAATTTCCCTGATGGATAAAGCCGGTTTCATCTGCCGGGTGCTTTTGGAAAAACTGCTTGAGTACAATCTCTGCCTGACTGATACTATACTCCTTGCGTTTACTGTCGAGCCTGATCACAACACGTTCATTGAGATACTTGGAGAGCTCCTTCGAATTAGAAGATTTAAGAGCCTCCTGTACATTGTCGATGATGTCGTCACCTTCCTGAGCAGACAGTGAGAATGTGCTCAGTATCAGCAGGATAAAAACAGATGTCAGATTCTTTCGAATTCTCCTCATGAAATAGGTTGGTTAACGTATTAGTGTTAACGAAAACAATGCCAAAAATTGCATGGTCACTGATGCAATCGATTCAAATTAATACAATGGTAAGTGACTTACAAACCACGCTTTAATATTTATATTTGGCGCATGAACAAGCGCGTACTTCTCATGATTCTGGACGGCTGGGGACTCGGGGAAAACCCTGAAATCTCGGCCATAGCAAATGCTCAGACACCTTTTATTGACTCCCTATATAAGGACTATTCTCATAGCAAACTAGAAGCTTCTGGTTTAGCGGTAGGGCTACCTGCCGGACAGATGGGAAATTCAGAAGT
>JAKSBJ010000392.1 GCA_022361195.1 Flavobacteriales bacterium | reverse complement strand
TTTTCTCTATTCCTAAAGTACCAGAAGGAACCCAAACCGTAAGAGTTACGGTAACAGGGTATAGTGATTTTACCAAAGAAATTGAAGTTAACAAAGGACAAATTACTGAGGTAACCATTGAGATGCTGGAGGGAACTGTTTTGGGGGTTGTAAATGTAGATTACCGAAACAAAGAACGAAAATTTGATCCGGGAACATCGATCATAAAAATTACCAAAAAAGATATTTTGAGAGTTCCGGTAACGGGTGGTGTATCCGATATTGCTGGATATTTCCAAACGGTTCCAGGAGTTGTATCTACAGGTGACCAGGGAGGTCAGGTGTATGTAAGAGGTGGAACACCAATTCAAAACAAAATTTTGTTGGACGGTATGACCATCTATAATCCTTTTCACTCAATTGGATTTTTCTCAGTTTTTGAGACAGACTTAATTCGTTCGGCAGATATTTATACAGGAGGTTTTAGTGCCAAATACGGAGGTAGAATTTCATCAGTAATGGATGTGACTTACCGAGATGGAAATAGCAAACGCTTTGGTGGTATGGTCGGTATTTCACCATTTACATCAAGTTTGTTGTTGGAAGGACCGTTATCTAAAAAGGATGGAATCTCATTTGTATTGGCAGGTAAAGCATCTTTATTAGAGCAAACATCAAAAACGTTATATCCATACATTAATGAGGGAGAAGGTTTACCATTTAACTTCTGGGATCTTTACGGGAAAGTGAGTATTAAGGGTGATGGAGCTAACAAAATGAGCTTCTTCGGATTCTCATTCAACGATCAGGTAACTTACCAGGCAGTTTCTAATTTGAAATGGAACAGTTTTGGAGCCGGAACCAACTTTGTATTCGTTCCGCAAAACTCGGAGTTGTTCATGAAAGGTCGTATCAACTACTCGCAATATGACATCGTTTTGCAGGAAGAGAATTTGGCCGATCGTTTCAGTGGAATTAAAGGTGGTGAAATGGCTTTTGATTTTACTTACTACCTGGAAGGAAAGAATAAAATTGAGTATGGATTTGCGTTTAACATCTTCCAAACAGAATTCCAAACTTTTAATGAAGCAAACAGAGCTATTGAAGAAAATGGATATACCATTGAGGCTGGAGGATATTTGAGCTACCGAAGAATTTCTAAAAACAAGCGTTTTATTATTGAACCTAGCTTCAGATTCCAGGGATATTCATCAGTAGGACAAGTAACAGCTGAGCCTCGAATGAGTGCAAAGTATAACATTACTGAGAAGTTCAGATTTAAAGCAGCTGGAGGACGTTACACACAAAACTTTACATCTACTACATCTGACCGTGACGTAGTAAACTTATTCTACGGTTTCCTTACGGCTCCATCTAACATTCCAGATGAGTTTGTTTTACCTGATGGAACTGAAAAAGATATCAAAAACGGATTACAAAAAGCATGGCATGCGGTTGGTGGATTTGAATTTGATCTATCTAAGCGTATGACATTACAGTTAGAAGGATATTACAAGTGGTTTGATCAAATGAGTAATATCAACTCTAACAAGATCTTTGAAGATACGGACGTGAACTCGCAAATTGATGATGTCTTTAAAAAGGACTTTATCATTGAAAGTGGACAAGCCTGGGGAGGAGATGTTGTTTTGACTTATAACTCTAAAAAGCTTTACGTATGGGCCGTTTATTCACTAGGTAAAGTAACTCGTTGGAATGGATTTGATACCTATGCTCCGGTATTTGACCGACGTCACAACATGAACTTTATTGCAACCTATACTTTTGGTAAAAAAGAAGATTGGGAGTTAACTGGAAGATGGAATTTAGGAACTGGATTCCCATTCAAACAAACCAATGGAGTATATGAAGTTCCTAATGTAAATTCAATTGATGATGATTATTGGACAAACAATGCAGGTGATTTAACCTTTTTGTTTGAAGAAGGAAATACAGGACGTCTTCCAACTTACCATCGCTTAGATGTTAACTTAAAAAAGAAGTTGGAATCGAAGAAATGGAAAAACTTAAAATGGGAAATCATTGCCGGAATTACCAATGCTTATAGCCGTCAAAATATTTTCTACGTAAATCGTATTACCAACGAAAAAGTTTACCAGTTGCCAATTATGCCAAGTTTGGCAATCTCAATGAAGTTTTAAGTTTAACTTTCGTTAAAAACTAATACCATTTCCTTTCTCTAAGTTTGGGATTCTATTGTATATTTGTACATTATTTATATTCATTCTAAATAATGATCAACTTAATCCTAGCCGACAATAATGAGCTCATACGTGTGGGGTTAAGAACCATTTTTAAGAATACGGATATACGTATTGTCAATGAAGCTTCGAGTAGTGAAGAGCTTCTCTCCCAAATTAAATTAGAGAAACCTGACATTATTTTAATCGATTATACCAGTGTAGGGTTTTCGATTGATACAGTGGTTAGAGTACTGGATGTTCATGAGGATATAAAGGTGGTGGCTATTTCGCCAGAGCAGTCAGCAGCTGTCATTTCAAGAGCTATTCAAAGTGGAGTTCACTCGCACATTAAAAAGAACTGTGATTTTCAGGAAATCATTGATTCAATTACTGAAACCATGGAAGGAAATCGTTTTTTCTGTGGACAGATTTTGGAAATCATTCAAGCCGAAGGAATTGACGTAAACGGACTAAAAAACTCAAAGTTTAGCTGTGATCCAATCATCTTATCAGAAAGAGAAATTGAAGTGATTACACTCATCTCTGAGGGCTATACCAATGCGCAAATTTCAGAGAAACTCTTTTTGAGTAAGCATACCGTTAATACTCACCGTAAAAACATCATGAACAAGTTGGGCGTAAAAAATACCGCTGGAATTGTCATGTATGCCATTCGGGAAAATTTTACCTCTCCCAATAAATACTTCTTTTCAGGTGAGTCTGAAAATAGAGACTAAGAAAGGTTAATTGTATTCAACTCCCCATACCTTATAACCATCTCCTCGGTCAATAAGTGAGATTTTTTCTTGTACCGTTAGTCTCGGCTCAAATTCAAGTTCATAATCTAAATCAACAGTTGTTACGCCATTATTATAGTTTTTATGGAATCCCATTGATTTGGTGACACTGGTAATTTTTCCCCAGCTGTGAACTAAATCAAAAAGTCCCAACCAGGCATCTCGTCCATCCAAGCTTAATTGTTCAGGATCTACCAAATGATCAACAATATATTCATCTTGTTCGGCTTGTAGTTTTTTATGATACTCATCGGCCAGTTTTTCGGCTTCTTCCGTGCTACAAGCAATTAACGTTAAGGGGATTAGTAATAGAAGGAGGTGGAATTTTTTCATGGTTATTTTGAGTTTTTTTTAAATGTAGGAAATTTTTCTTTGTATTGGAATTCAGTTATCTTCAATGCAAAATGAACTTTTTGGCAAAAGAGTTGTAGTAAGGATTAAATAAAGAAAATGTTGCGAACTTTTACCACCATATTATTCCTTCTGTTCGGTTGGATTTCGCTGGCACAACCTGATCAGTCAGAATTGCCTCAGTTGAAAGACGAATACCTGAGAAAAAGGAAGGAGATGTTGAATTCGTCCAACAAAGAATTAACTTCTTCTGAGCAGAGAGAGTTGGATAACATAGTGGTGAAAATGGAGGAACTGGATAAAGAGTCTTTCGAGTATAATTTCCTCACTTATATAAATAGCAATTACAGCTCAGATAAAAACGGCAACCTCTTAAAAGCTTACGAACTCCGCCCTACCGATACGGATGTTTTAAATGAAATGATGGCCATGTATATCATCGCCGGAAATCGTGCCAAACAAATCGAATTTGCTAAGAAAATCCAACAAAACTATTCCGATAATCAGCTCGACTATTACCGTGATGTGCTACCAAAATCCAATTCAGGCTATTTGTTAGTGAGTAATAAAGCAGATGCTTATCCTCTTTACCTTTTACAGCTATTGCACAGTGAAGGATCAGGAGTAAATATCATCACACTTGATTTTTTAAAGAATGAGGAATACAAAATAGGAGTACAGCGAGATTTACGAATAGGGATGACCCAATTTGTAGGAAATGAGCAAGCTTTTATGCGTAAGATGCTTACCGCTTCTGGAAAAGAGATTTATGTTTCCACTACAGTAAAACAAACCTATCTCAGGTCAATTTCGGATGGAATGTATCTAACGGGATTGTGTTATGAATGGAACACTGCTAATCAGAAGGAAAAATTAGAATCCTTTTGGAATACAATTAAGAAACGTGATTTGTCACAAATGACATTGAGTGGAAGCAAAGAACAACGACTTTATGGAAACTATCTTCCACCGTTATTAACACTTTACAAATTGAGAAAAATGAGTGGGGAAGATGCCGCTGTACTTAGAGCAAGTATTGAGGTATTAGCCGCGAAAATTAAACAATCAAAAAAAGTTAACGCTATTTTGAAAGAATACGATATGAACTAAGAAGTCTAAGATTATAACAGTCTGTACGGACCTTGATGGTCATATTGAGTGAATTCCTAATCCATGTTCCGGAATGCAGCTCTTTAAAAAGGATTATTCGACATATAAGGATGAAGAACTAATGCGCCTTTACGTTAAAGGCGACAGGAAAGCCTTTGAAGAAATTTATCGACGCTACGAGAAATTTATGGTCAACTTTTTTTATAGAAAACTGTGGAATGATAGGATTAAATCTGAGGATTTTACGCACGATCTATTTGCTAAAATAATCGATAAGCCAGAATCATTTGATTTGAATAGAAACTTTAAAACCTGGTTGTTTTCAGTGGCCAACAATATGTGTAAAAACGAATATAAAAAACAGGAAATTCGAAAAAACACATCACATGAAGTGCCAGAAGGGTATGAGGCAAAAGACGGAAAACAATTAGCCGATAAAGAAGTAGATAAAAATGCGTTTAGAGAGCAGTTGAAGTTAGAATTGGGGAAATTGAATGATAAGCACAGAGAGGTATTTATGTTACGACATTATGACGGACTGTCCTTAAATGAGATTGCAGAAGCATTGGGAATTAATCCCGGAACAGTAAAGTCTCGTTTACATAATGCGACTAAGGAGTTAGCCTCTAAATTGACAATTTACCGAAAAACGATCTTATGAACGGGAATGTAGAAGATATCATTAAAAACAAGCAGTTCTTTGAGTTGACTCAAGAGGAGCTGAAGTTGGTGGGTGAGTACGTTCAGACCGAAGAGGAGTTTGACGAGATGAAATGGTTTTTACTCAATGTAGGTGAGGCCTTTGCGGCGGATAAGGTAGAAGCTAGTGCTGATTTGAAAAGTAGGGTAATGGATCGATTGGCTGAACCTAAAAGAGAGAAGGGTATTTGGCTCAATTCGGTTGGGGCATTCTTGTGGACAAAGGAAAAACAATTTTACCAACAGCCAGTCTTCCAAATGGGCCTAGCCGCACTTTTGATTGTTGGATTTATCTTTGTTTCAGATCCTTTTGGAGGTATGGAGAATGAAGCTGACTTAGCACAGAATTTGGAAACAGAACAGGATGATACCATTGAGATTAAAAGTTCAAAAGAACAGGAAGTATCAATGGATTCGGTTTCATCTAAGCTCGTGCCAAGCAGAGATGATAATGATCAAAGCTTAGCGCTTGAGCAAGATAGAGAAGGGGAGTTGAGTAATCTTGAAGATTTTGAGACTACATCTGACAGTCGTTTTTATAGATCAAATGAATTGGTTGGGGGAGTATCTGCTAATTTGGAAGATCAGAAATTAGAAGAAGAGGATATATCGGGAGATATGGATGTGGATGAGCTGGAAATGGTCGATGAAGTAGCTCCTGGAACATATAGTTGGACGATTGAGGAAAATGAGAAGAAGGAAAAGAATGTGGAAGTACAAAATGCTCCTGAACAGGTTGAAAAAGTAGCAGGTATTACTGCGAAAAAAGAAAGTCGTAAGAAAGGAAAAGACAAGGGGTTTTTAGGAAAAAAGAATCGGGAGCAGGCGGAGAACAAGATTTCAACAGATGTCAGCTCTGATGACAAATATGCGCGTAACGAAAGTGATAATCAAGTGACAGAAACGATAAACACAAATTCGGCAACTACCGTAACGAATTTTGATTTAAATAATCAACAAACTATTGCAGAGAAGGAAGGGCCAATGGAGAGTTATGATGCTGAAGAAATAACGGATGAGAGTGATAAAACCAAATTTGCCGAATCTTCAACTTCAAAAGATGCGATCGGAAATAAACGTGATGATGCCAAAACAACTTCAATTTCAATTGGAGCATCCAAAGAGTTGAGTTCCCTGTTTTTTACCGTGAAGTAGGTTTAAATTTCCCAGAGATCTTCTTTTAACATCCAGCCAGTATTTTCATTGACTTCAACTTCAACCCACTCGGCATTTGATCCAATAATCTGCACTTTACTTCCTTCGTGTAATTCAAAACTTAGTTGAGCTTCTTCTAATGGAGATAAGCGAACAGCAGTGCTTTCTACAATGATGATTCCATTACTTTGATCCTGAATATATCCTTTGTGGAAATGAGCTGTTAAGAGGGTGAACAATAATAATAGTCCAAATACTGACCCCAAGAGCATACTCAGGTTTTTTAGCTTACGCTGACGGCTTCTGAAAAAGAGAACCAGCGAAGTAGCCAATAAAATACTCATGAGGGCGCTCATATAAGCCCAAAAGTTGATGGATTGGCTAAAGAAAATTCCTTTAAACCAACTTCCCAAGCCTCCTTTATCCTGGTCAATTTGGTCGACGGTTAACATGTTTACAAAGTCCAAGTTAAAACGAGCATCCTCAAATGACGGGTCAATTTCAAGGGCTTTTTCGTATGACCAGATCGCTTTTCCTATCTCTGAAAGTTGATAATGTGTATTACCCAGGTTATAATACAATTCAGCCGAATGATATCCCTCTGAAACCAACTGGCTATATTTTTCTAAGGCCAGTGCGTATTCTTGATGTGAATAGGCATCATTACCTTCATGGAATTTGGAATTGGATATTCCAAACGAAAAAAGACTCAAAAGGAGGCAATATGTCAATAAAACTAATCTCATAATTGCGAGTTAATGGATTGAATCATTTTTTCGGTTTCATCAATGGTATTCGCCATATTCTCGGCTCCTACTGGCGCATATTGTGCCATTTCAATCTTAGTCCAGCAACTTTCAAATGAAGCAATGGTTTCAGCTGAAATGTTCTTTTCTTTTAAGTGAGTCGAAATGCTGTTTTTGGACAACTCTGAAAGCGGCATGTTTAAATGTGTCATGAAGAAATTAAACATGGCATTTTGCAAGGACTTGAGGGCTTCCTGATCTTGTCCTGCTTGTAATAAATTACGGGATTCGTCCAGTACTTTTAAAGTTGATTTTTTGGCTCCTTTTTGTTTTAATGCCAGTCTGGCTTCGGCACTCATATTTTCTTTTCTTCGTTTCATAGAAATGAAAAGTAATGCGAGGCAAAGAGGTGAACCAACCGTTACATAATAAAGCAATGAGCCATAAAAGAAATCATCTTTTTTAAACAGATTGTCCGATCCTTGATGAATGTAACGAATGTCTGTTGTATCGACTGTCGGAATTTGTTTTTCAACATACTCAACTCCAGCTTTAGAGGCTGAATTAACGATGAGGTCAACCTCACCCGTGGTAAGTGTTTTAAAAGAGTTGCTGCTCAAGTCAAAATATGAAAATTGAAAAGGAGTGAGTTTGTATTCGCCTTTTTCCTTAGGAACAATACTGTAAACATATTCCCGAGTTCCTTCAATTCCATTTTCACCCACCACAAGGCTGTCTTTTATTTCAGGATCGTAAACGATAAAATGATCGGGTACATTGAGTGGGGGAGGATCAAATGAATTAAAATTTCCATTTCCCTTCAGGGTCATTTTAAACTCAAGTGCCTGATTGGCGCTGAGCTCCACTTTATCCATTTCAAAATCCATCTCAAATGAACCAACCAGTCCTATATAATGTTCTGGAGCTTCTTCCGGAACAGCTTTAACATCTATTTCAAGGCCGTTAGAATAGCCTTCAAGTCGATAACCTTCAAAGATATTTTGCTCATACCACATCGATCCATATGAAGGTTCAATGGATACTTTTCCAGCACGCAATGGAATACAGAGTTCTTTTCGTAATTCAATGATGTAATAACGAACTCCTTTAATGTCTTTTTGAACGATAGGGTAGTTGTCCGTAGGTTTTCTTAAATCATGACGCTCAATTCCACTGGATAGACCATTGGAATAGTTCTCAACGTCCTGAGGTCTTTTCTTAGAATAGAATTTTAAGGAGAGGATAAAAGGTTCCCCTTCAAAAACGCTTTCTTTATTACTTTCTAATGTCAAATAATGATCAGCAATACCTTCTTTGGCAGTATTGATCTCTTCAGGTGAAGCAACTTTGATCTTTATTTCCTGTGAAGCATGATCCGAATCTTTACAGGCCATTTTTGAACGTTCAATGGTGTAAATACCCATTTCCTTAGCCTTTAGATACCAGGTAAAGGTGTAGGTGGTAGAAGAGGTTGTTTTACCATTGATATTCCGGGAAGAATGTGATTGTCCCTGATAGGGGCCGGCAACAACTTGTAAACCTCTGAATCGAGGTGGTGTTATTTCACAATTTTTATTGGTCGTTAAAACGTAAGAGAATTGCTCATTAACGGCAACAAGATCTTTGTCAACTTGCGCGTCCAGCACAACCTGAGAAATGACTTTCCCGGAGAAAATAAGTACTATGCAGACAAAGAATAATCTCACTTTTACCAATCTTTCTTTTGCGCTTTACCGTTTCCTACGATTTTTCGCTTTTCAAGTTCCTTTTGAATCTCTTTTTCTCGTTTATAAGCAGCCTCTAACAAACGTTTAGCTTGTTCTTTGGAAATTCTATTTCCCGAAGAGCTTTGCACTTGAGAGCCTTTATCTCCCTTATTGTTTTTTTCAGAATCGGAGGATTGATTTTTACCTTTTTCCTTGTCTTCTCCCTCGTCTCCAGAATTACCTTGATCGTTTTGATTTTTGTCTCCCTGATCTCCTTGGTCTCCTTGGTCATCTTGGTTCTGATCACCTTTGTCTCCATTCTGGTTGTTTTGATCTCCCTGATTTTCATCCTGGTTTTGATCATTTTGATTGTCTTGATTTTGATTCTCTCCATCTTGACCACCCTCCTGATTCTGGTTCTGGTTCTGATTTTGAGGATTGTTTTGCTGTTGCTCTTCCTGTTTTTTCTTCAAAAACTGAGCGTACGCAAGGTTGTAGCGAGTTGCCTCATCTGAAGGATTTAAACGAAGACCCTGTTTGTAGGCATCAATGGCCTCATCTAGTTTTTTGTCCATCAAATACGCATTTCCCATATTATGAAATACCTTAGACTCTTCGTAACGAGTAGGAGCAAGACCGTGAATTGAACTAAAAAGATCCGCTGCCTTATCGAAGTTTTTCATTTGATAATGTGTGTTGGCTACATTAAAATTAGCCTTGAAGTTTAGTGGAGATTCATCCACAGCTTCATTAAAGTATTCAAGGGCTCTTTCATAATCCTGTTCATCCCAAAAAAGATTCCCTTTGTACATATTTCGTTTAAAGTCATCTTGAGCTAATCCCGTAAAGGAGAAACTGAAAATGAATGCTATGAGTACCAGTCTATCCATTATATTCCTGCAATTTATGAACAATTCCTGAGCGTTTTTCACTCAAGAAAAACTCAACAAAAAGGAGTAACAACCCAATGGCTAAAAACCATTGATATTGATCTTCGTAATCGGTATATAATTGCGAAGCCATTTCCTTTTTTTCTATTTCCCGAATTGAGGTGAGTACATCCTCTAAGTTAACAAACGTACGATCGGCTCTTGTGTAGACTCCTCCACCTGCCGAAGCGACTTTTTTTAACATTTTTTCATTCAATTGGGTATAAACGGTCTTTCCGTTATCATCCTTTTTAAGTCCAACAGCTTTCCCTTTTTGAAAATCAGGAAAAGGAGCTGGATCTAATCCGCCCATTCCGACAGTACTTACCAAAACGCCATTTTCATAGGCCATTTTTGCAGCCTCTTCAGCATTTCCCTCATGATCTTCTCCATCCGAGATAACAATAATGGCCTTATTTACCCCATTCCCCATGTCAAAGGAGGTCATGGCTTTATCAATGGCGAGTCCAATAGAAGTTCCCTGATTTGTCATCATCTCAGGGCGAATGGTGTTCAAGAACATTTTTGCCGCTCGATAGTCGTTGGTCAAAGGAACCTGAACAAAGGCATCTCCGGCAAAAACAATGATTCCAACTTTGTCGCCATGCATCTCATTCAACAATCGTTCAACGGACATTTTAGCAATTTCCAGTCGATCTTTTTTGGAATCTAAATCCAGGGCGCGCATGGAGTTTGAAATATCAATGGCGACCATTACTTCAATTCCTTCATTAACGGCTTTGGCTTTCCCTCTACCATATTGTGGGTTGGCTAAGGCCAGAATAATAAAGACAACAGCATTTCGGAACAAGAAGAACTTAAAGAATGATTTTAGGCTGGAAATGGGAGAAGTGAGATAAGCCAATAATCGATTATCGGCTAATGTGTTGAGTGTTTTATTCTTCCACCGTAAAATAGCAATATAGCCTAAAACCAAAACCGGAACAATGTACAGTAATTGCAGGTACTGCATGTTCTCAAATTGGAAAGCGTCAACATTCTCCAACATATAATAATGCAGGCTAAAGTATACTGACCAGAAGATCACCTCCCAGATCAGAACGGCAATAACCAGATTTTTTATGTCGTATTTATGCTGATTCATTTATGGTATACTTTTTAACCAGGTATTTCCTACAACTTTATAAATCAAAATTAAAAACAAGCCTAGGCCCAACATACCGTAATATTTTTCGGGTGGATTAACTTTATAATCCAGGGTTTTTACTTTCGATTTTTCGAGTTGATCAATTTCCTTGTAAATTCTGTCTAGTTGGTTTTTGTTTTCAGCCCGATAAAAGTTTCCTCCGGTTAACTGAGCAATTTCAGTGAGTAATTCAGTATCAATTGGAATTTCAACAGACTGAGTAACGGTTCCAAAAACAGTTTGCATTGGAATTGGGGCAGGACCATCTTTTCCAACTCCAATGGTATAAACACAAATACCATATTCTTTGGCAACCTGAGCTGCAGTGATAGGATCTACATTTCCTGAGTTGTTAACTCCATCTGTTAATAGAATGATGACCTTGCTTTTTGCATCACTTTCTATCAAACGATTAACTGCGGTAATTAATCCCACTCCAATAGCTGTTCCCTGGGCTACCATTCCGGTTTCAACTTCGCTAAAGAGAGTTTTTAAAAGTTCATGATCACCTGTAATTGGGGCTTGAGTGTAAGCTTCTCCTTCATAAACAACTAAACCAATTCGGTCGGTTGGACGTTCTTCAATAAAGTCTAAGGCCACTTCTTTGGCTGCTTCCAATCGGTTTGGATGAAAATCTTCTGCCAACATACTTCCAGAGACATCCATGGCCATAACAATGTCAATTCCTTCTATATTTTTCTTTTTATACTCCGCAATTTCTTCGGGTAAATGTGGACGTGCCAACGATAAAATGATGAAGCACAATCCTAGCAGAAAAACAAAAAAGTTTAAATGGCGGAAAAAGGCAATAAAGTTGAATTTTCCCTTCTTAAAAGAACTTAAGCTGGATAAGTTGAGTTGATTAAAAGCCTTGCCTTCCTTATACAAATACCAAAACACTAAAACCGGAATAATCAGGAAAAACCAGAATACCTCAGTATAAAGATACTCGTATGAAAAGGGCGATATTTCAAGGTAATCTGTGATCCTAATTTTCATCCTCTTCAGTATTGTTTTGTTCTTCTATCTCTTCCTTTTTGGTTTTGTCAACAAATTCAATGGAACGATTCAGAGATTGATGCCCTGATTCCTCGTCCGGCTGAACCTTCGCGAATTTTACCATATCAGCCTGGCTCAAAATTTTACGCAGAAATTCTTTATCCTCATCGCTAATGTCTGAGTTTCTTAAATCCTCAATGATTTCACGAGTAGTTTGTTCCATCGCATAAATGCCAAAACGTTGCTCCAGATACAAACGTACCGTATCGGTGAGGTTAGAATAGTATTGTTTTCTATTCTCCGATTTCCAGGCTTCTTTTAACCGCAATTCATGCAGTGAGTTTAAGGCTGTAATGTGCGCTGGAATTTGTGGTATGTCCTCTTCTTCCTCTTCACCTTTTCGTTTTTTCAATACTCTTACTAATAGGAAAATGGCTGCTAAAACAGCAGAAATGGCAAACCAATACCAGTTTCTTAAAAACCAATCTTTTGATCGTTCGCTAAAAGGATAAGGAACTTCATAATTGTCTTTAATAGGTTTGATACTTTCCGATGTATCGACTTTTACGGTTTGTACTACCAAATATTCTGGATTGGTATAAAAAACAGAATCGTTTAACTCAATACGTTGTGGTGGAATAGGGTATTCTCCTTCTTCAAAGACCGTAATGACAAGTTTTTGTTCTCTTAAAAAAGTACTGCTGGCTGAATCGATGAGAGCTTCATAATCAACTGTTCGATCCAGAATTTCAATTTCTTCAGTCAAACGGTCATCATAGTATGGCCATCCAATAAGTGCATCTTCTTTTGGATTGTCGTATTGGAAATAAAGGTGTAAAACAGCCTGTTCTCCAATTCTAATTCGGTCTTGCTCCAGTTCCATACTGGCCTTCTGTGCCTCAACGGACTGGAGAATGAACAAAAACGCTATGAACCACAATAATCTCATACTCTGTTCTTAAATAGGTTCATTAATGGTTTTATATAACCTTCATCCGTAAAGATTTCCGCAAAATCTGTTTTAGATCGACGGAAGATTTTTCGCAATTCCTCATCACGTTTTTTTGCTTCTTCTTCATAGCGCTTGCGGACTTTTGCTGATGAGGTGTTCACCCACTTGGCTTCTCCACTTTCCAAATCCTTAAAAAGGGCCATTCCAATATTTGGAATTGATAATTCGGCTTTGTCCAGCACTTTTAAAGCCACGACATCGTGTTTTCGGGATGCAATTTTTAAAGAGTCAGTGAATTTTAACTCATCGTTTTCATTACGTTGATCCATGAAATCACTCAAAACAAAAGCAATACTTTTTTTCTTCACCATTTTGGTGAAATATTTGAGCGCTTCGCTCAAATTGGTTTGAGTACTACTTGGTTCAAAGTTGATGAGTTCTCGAATGATTCTCAAAATGTGAGACTTCCCTTTTTTAGGAGGAATGAATTTCTCAATGCCATCTGCAAACATGATTAAACCAATTCGGTCATTATTAGATACTGCTGAGAAAGCTAAAACAGCACATAATTCGGTAATGGTTTCCCGCTTAAGTTGATTTCGGGTTCCAAACATTCCAGAAGCCGAAACATCAACCAATAACATGACGGTCAACTCTCTCTCTTCTTCAAATACTTTTACAAACGGTTCATTAAAACGAGCTGTTACATTCCAGTCAATGGTTCTTATTTCATCTCCAACTGCATAATCTCTCACTTCGCTAAAAGCCATACCTCTTCCTTTAAAGGCCGAGTGATACTCTCCTGAAAAGATTTGATTAGACAATCCCTTGGTCTTAATCTCAATCTTTCTAACTTTTTTTATGAGCTCTTTTGTTTCCAAATTCTAGTCGAGATATTCTACATTTTTTAACCAGGAAATGCCTCTTTCAAAAACATAAACTCCCTTTAATTCTATTGTTTCTCCTAATTCATTTTCAGGCCATAAATCGTCTTTCCCCCACAATAAATAAACTTCCGAATCGGCCAATTCCCAAGCAATTCCTGCTTTATTACTACTGTTTACCTTAGTACCTCTGTATAAGGTTGATGTTGGTTTATTCAGTTTTACATCTTGCATCACCATTCGATAATATACAACAGTAGTGTCGCTACCAAGCTTTCCCTGAGGTGATTCATCAGTAGAGTAGTAGGCCTTGTCGTAAGCCTCTCGTTTTAGGATTCCTTTAGCTTCATAATATCCATCATCGTAGGAGGCAATCATTAATTGTTCTATATAAATACCGTTGAGGTAAACACCGTCTTTACTGTTTACCAAATTTCCTTTTAGCTCAACTTCTTTGCTCAAACGATAAAACGGTCGATCGTGAATTTCACGAATTCTAGTTTTATAAGGCAATTTCAAAGCACCGGATAATTCCATTACCTCCAGACTGTTTTCATTCCATAGAATTCCAGAAGTTCCAATCGAAATCCATTTATCTTCAGGAGTAGGCATATGTATAAAGGATGAAATATTATGACTGTCGTTTTTAACCGTTAAAGTGGTGTCTAAGGTTACGCCTTCATTATTGCTGAAGATAGTTTGACATAGGGTGTCGTTTAATGGAATGATCTCAATTTGACCATATTCATTGGCATAAATTTCCCCTTCAGAAGACTTTTGTGTTTCTTCCGTCTTGGAGTTGTGAGCTTGAGAATTACCATGGCAGCTCACTCCAATCCACATAAGAGTCAATATGTAAAAGAGGTATTTCATTCAACTACTATGGCACTTCTACAAAGTCCATAATCTTCTTGACAATGTCTGTTTGGCTGATGTCTTCTGCCTCTGCTTCGTAGGTTAAACCAATTCGGTGACGAAGTACGTCTGGGCAAATGGCTCGAACATCTTCTGGAATTACAAAACCTCTTCGGTTAAGGAAAGCGTATGCTTTAGCTGCCAATGCCATATTAATTGAGGCTCTTGGAGAAGCTCCAAAACCGATTAAGTGTTGTAAGTCGTTCAGTCCATAATCTGCTGGAGTACGAGTGGCGAAAACGAGGTCAACAATGTATTTTTCTATCTTCTCGTCCAAATAAACTTCTCTAACCAGGTCCTTAGCTTTTAGTATTTGTTCAACACTAACCACTTGGCTGGCTTTTGGAAAACCTCCTGCAGAGATGTTTTGACGAACGATGAGTTTTTCTTCTTCTTTGGTTGGATAATCTAAATACACTTTTAACATGAAACGGTCAACCTGTGCTTCTGGTAAAGGATAAGTTCCTTCTTGCTCAACCGGATTTTGAGTGGCCATTACCAAAAATGGTTTTGGCAAATGGTAAGTTGTTTCACCCAAAGTAACCTGACGTTCCTGCATTGCCTCTAGCAAAGCACTTTGTACTTTGGCTGGTGCACGGTTAATCTCATCTGCCAAAACGAAATTGGCAAAAATAGGTCCTTGTTTTACCGTAAACTCTTCCTTCTTCTGATTATAAATCATCGTTCCAACAACGTCGGCAGGAAGTAAGTCGGGGGTAAATTGTACACGGTTAAAATCACCTCCAATAGTGTCTGATAGGGTTTTGATGGCTAATGTTTTGGCCAATCCCGGAACCCCTTCTAACAAGATGTGTCCGTTTGCTAAAAGTCCAATCATCAGTCGGTCAATCATGTATTTTTGTCCTACAATAACCTTACTGATCTCGGCGTTCATCACATCCAAAAAGGAGCTTTCGGCCTGAATTTTAGCATTGATTTGCTCAATGGAGGTTGCGCTTTGGTTTGAAGAAATTTCTTCCATGGTTTCCTTTGTTTTCGTGTATTCTCACAAATTTACTTACAGTATACTCCATCCACCTTTTAGTGGCTGTTAAAAATTGTTAACAGATAGCTTGGAATTTTAGAACAGATGGGGAGAGGAGAGCTATTTAGGCTTTTGATAAGCCTCAACAGCTTTTCGAACACTTCCATGTTCATTGAGCAATTTTTCGGCTGTTTCGGTATCGACGGAAATTTCATCCATAATCATCCGAATTCCACGATCAACGAGCTTGTTGTTGCTCAATTGCATGTCTACCATTTTGTTCCCTTTAACTCTTCCTAACCCAATCATGAGAGAGGTAGAAATCATATTTAAAACGAGTTTTTGAGCCGTTCCGGATTTCATTCGTGTACTACCGGTAACAAATTCGGGACCTACTACCGGAACAATAGGATGTTGGGCTGTTTGAGATAAGGGACTCTGAGGGTTGCAGGTAATTCCAGCGGTTAAAATGCCATTTTTATTGGCTGTTTCCAATGCACCAATTACATAAGGTGTGGTTCCGCTAGCAGCAATTCCAACGAGCGTGTCATTTCCATTAATGTCATGCTCTAAAAGATCCTTCCAACCTTGCTGGGTATCATCTTCGGCAAACTCAACTGCTTTTCGCATGGCTTTGTCTCCACCAGCCATTAGCCCAATTACAACTCCATGATCAACGCCAAAAGTAGGAGGACATTCTGAAGCATCAACAATTCCTAAACGACCTGATGTTCCTGCTCCTATATAAAACAAACGACCACCTTTTTTCATTCTTTCCAAAGCTGCTGTGACAAATTGCTCAATGGCAGGAATGCATTTTTCAACGGCTAAAGGAACCGTTTTATCTTCATTATTAATTCCCTCAAGTAATTCTAATACACTCATTTTTTCGAGGGAATCATAATTAGAACTTTGTTCAGTGATCTTCTTGTAATTCATCTTTGGTTTCAGGTCTGTTTATTAATGGGTTAAATGGTAGAAATGTTTAGGCATTTGTGTTACCTTTTTCCTGTATTACGTTTCAATAAATGAGGACTTAAATAGTCTATTGGGAATGTTGTGTCCTGTTGAATTTTTCTCATGAGGAAAAAGGGATATAGGATTATGTCGTTCTCAGATGAGGAATAAATGGACAAATTCGCCTTTTTTTCCGATATTTGTTTGTTTAAGCCACGGCTTAAAATTAGTGATTTGGGACTGGGCTGCGGAAGGAGCCGGATTGATTTGCAAACAGTAGATTGTTAAATTGAACCTTTTTAGACTGAAATAGTATATAATATAGATGAGATTTTTACTCTTTTTAATGGTTTTTTGTCTTTCGGGACTTGCCTTTGGGCAGGATCCTGTCATTCAATTAGCGGCTAACATCCGGGATGACGATAATGGGAAAAAACTGGGAGGAGTAACTATTGAAGTTTTGGCTGACGGAAAACCTTTTGTAACAAAGACTTCTGCATCTAGTGGAAAGGTTCCACTAATTGATTTACCATTGGGACCGGTTTATACTATCAAAATCAAAAAGCCGGGATATGTGACCAAAATCGCTCAGATTGACTCGCATAACGACTTCCCCGAAGATTTACCACTTTTCTATAAACAACCTTTTCAAACTGGATTGTTTCAAGAGGTTGAGGGAGTTGACTTTAAATTTCTGGAAACTACACCTATGATTGAATTTTCTTGGGATTCGCAAGGAACTATAGGCTGGGATAAAGGAAAGCTAAAGGTGATGCAAAAGAAAATTGAAGATCTGAAGGCAGCCATGGAGGAGAAAAAGAAAGAACAGGAGAAGGCGGCTGAGGAAGAAAAACAACTGGAGATTGACTTTAGTGCTTATGTAAAAGCTGGTGATGCAGCGATGACTAAAGAAGATTATGAAACGGCAATTTCTCAATACCAGGCTGCAATTGATTTAAAAGCTGATGCTACCGTTCAGGCTAAATTGGATGATGCCAAAAAGAAGTGGGAAGATCAAAAGAAAAATGCTGCCGCTGAAAAAGCTTTTAGTGAGAAAATGGAAGCTGCTAAGCGAGAGTTTGATGGGAAAAACTACGAACCTGCTTTGGCTCTTTATAAGGAGGCTATTAAGTTAAAGCCAGATTCCAAATTGGCTCAAGACAGAATTACTGAGATTGAAGGGATTTTGGCGAATGCAGCTAAAAACGAAGCTGAATACAAAAAACGAATGACTGAAGGTGGAGCAGCTTTAACGTCAGAAGATTTTGATGTAGCCATTAGCAAGTTTGAAGAAGCTTTAACCTTTAAACCAGGAGATTCGGCGGCCGAAGCTAAATTGGCCGAAGCCAAAAAGAAAAAAGAAGAAAAAGAAAAAGCAGCGGCAGATGCTAAAGCATTACAAGACAAATACGATAAGCTGATTGCTGATGCAGATAAACTATTGTCTGGTGAATCATATGAAGAGGCTAAGGCAAAGTATCAGGAGGCATTAGCGGTTTTACCGGATGAGGAAAAACCCAAGCAAAAGATCTCGGAAATTGATGCAATTCTGAAGAAATTAAAAGACGAGGCAGATGCTAAAGCCAAATTGGAAGAAGATTATAAGAAATTGATTACTGAAGCTGACGCAGCTTTTGCAGACAAGGATTGGGAAAAAGCAAAAACACAGTATAAGTCAGCTTCTGCTCTTAAAACGGATGAAAAATATCCAATGGATCAAATTGATTTGATTAATAAAGAGTTGGAAAAAGAGGCTTCACAAGCAAAAAAGAGAGAAGAGTTTGAAAGTCTAATGACGGCTGCTAAAGGCTTGTTTGATGGTAAAAAATATGAGGAGGCTAAATCCAAATACCAGGAAGCTTCATCGGTATTGCCTGATGAGACTGAACCAAAAACCAAAATAGCTGAGATAGATAAAATTTTGGCTGATATGGATAAGGCAGCTGCTTTGGAAAAAGAGTACAATGATTTAATGACTGAAGGTAATTCTTTACAGTCTAATGGTGATTTGGCAGCTGCGCTCGATAAGTTCAAAAAAGCCCTGGATGTTAAGGCTGGGGATACCGCCGCTCAGGCCAAAATTGATGAGATTAATAAACTTATAGAGGAACAAAATAAAGCTGCGGAGGCAGATAAGTTGTTTAGTGATTATAAAGCAAAAGGTGATGAAGCATTTAATGCAAAAAATTACGGCGGCGCACGATCTAACTACCAACAAGCTTTGGCAATTCGTGATGACGAAGGAATTAAAGCTAAGCTGAAAGAAATTGATGATCTTGAAGCTGCCGATAAAGCTGCTGCTGAATTGAAAGCAAAGTATGATGGATTTATCAAAGAAGCAGATGATCTGTTTGCAACTTCAGACTACGAAGCGGCTTTGACAAAGTATGAAGAAGCTTTAAAACTTAGTGAAGAGAGACATCCTAAAGATCGAATTTTAGAATGCCAAACGAAGCTCAGCGAAATGGCATCAGCTGCAGAAAAGGAAGAGAAGTTTAATGAGTTGGTGGGACAAGGAGATGCAGCGTTTCAACAAAAAAAATACACAGAGGCTCTAGATAAGTACAAACAGGCAATAGCAGTTAAACCAGATCCAACCATCTCAAATAAGATCGCGGAAATAGATGGGTTAATTGCTGCAGAAAAGGCGAATGATGAGTTGGATAAAAGGTATCAGGCAAAAATTGAAGAAGCAGATGCCGCATTTAACGATGAAAATTGGAATGGAGCAAAAGATTTGTATGCTGAAGCGGTCAATATTAAAGATGAGGAGTACCCTAAAAATAGAATTGCTGAAATTGATCAGCGAATGAAGGATGAGGCAGCTGCCGAAACGGAAAAAAACTATCAAAAGATCATTAGTAAAGCAGATGGGTTAAGGGATGATGATCGTTTGGATGAAGCGATTTCCTATTACGAAAGAGCGCTTTCCCTTAAGCCTTCAGATCAGTATCCAAAGGAGCAGATTGACAAAATCAAAAAATTAAAAGAGGACAGGGCTAAAGCAATGGCCGATAAAGAGCAGTTGGAAAAAGATTATGCTGCTTATATTAAAACAGCTGATGAATCGTACAATGCCGAGAATTGGTCAAAAGCACTTGAAAATTACAAAAATGCAATCGCCTTAAAACCGGATGAAGCTCATCCAAAAAGTCGAATAGAAGATTTGAAGCTGAAAATGCAGGATGCAGCTGCTTATGAGAAACAAAAAGCTGAATACGATAAACTCATTGCCGCCGCGGATGAAGAATTCCGAAATGGAAATTATCAGCCGGCTATCAAGTCGTACGAACTGGCGTTGCAAGTAATGGATGAAAAATATCCAAAAGATCAAATTGCAAAAGCTGAGCAAATCATGAAAGATGCTAGTGCCGCTGAAATTGAAAAAGAATATCAAAAAATTCTAACCGTAGCACAACGAAAATTTGATCAAAAGGATTACGAAAAGGCCATTGAGCTTTACACACGTGCTAAAGATATCCGTCCAACCGATCCTATTCCTCAACAGCGAATTGATGAGATCAATCAGATATTGAGTGATATGGAGAATGCATCTAAGAATAAAAAGCGTTATGATGATTTAATTACTGAGGCTGATCATCTGTTTGAAAGTCAGGAATGGGCGAAAGCGAAAGAGAAGTATACCGAGGCTTACAATCTTATCAATGAAAAATATCCCGAGAATCAAATTCAGTTGTGTATTAAACACATGAATGAAAAGTCGGTAGATGAAATTTCCAAGCAATACAATAAAATTTTATCGGCGGCTGACAAATATTTTGATGATCAAAAGTATCATAAGGCAAAAGACCTTTACGAAAGAGCTTTAACCATTAAGCCTGGAGATGATTATCCGAAACAACGTTTAGAAGAAATAGAGAAGATTTTGAATCCGAATAAAAATATTGCCTCATCGGGTGGAATGAAGAACTATGGGAATCCAGACCGAAGTACAAATTCGGTAGACGTAGAAGCACTCTTATTGGAATCGGAAAAACAAAGAAGGTGGATTTCCAATAAAAAGGCATCTAAGCAGAGAGAGGATAATGAAGAGCTCTTAGAAAGTCTTGACATTTTGCAAGAGGGACATACTTTTGAAACTAAAGGGGAAGTAGAACAAATGCAGGTTGATTTGAGCCAAAAACAATGGTCAGGTGAGGTGCAACGTTCCGAGGCTGAATTGATGGTTGAAGATCTTGAAGTTGAAATGGCCGACGTCTATGATATATGGGGTGTGGATAATAATGATGTTGTTCAATTAAATAGACAGGCAGCACAAAATATAGAAATCGAAACATCCAGAATCAATGAAAATAGTGAGTTAGCCCGAGTAGAATATATTGGAGATGTAGAGCTTATTAAGTTGGAAGTAAGTGATGAAATAAACTCGTCTACCAGGGAGCAAACGGATGTGGTGATGGAGAATAAAGAATATGTCAATCGTATAGAAGATGAGCATGTCATTAAAGATTTAAATAATGACGTTGACAGAAAGAACACTGAAATCCATGTAGAAGATTTGAACATTGAGATTATTAACAAGAACTTAGTTAAGATTTGGGACCAGGAGGATGAAGTGATGAATGTTAAAGATATGACTGAGTTGTTGACTGACGAGAGAGTTGCGTCATGGGTTAATAGCGATATTCCTAGAATTGATGATGTAGAGGATATGAAGGTCTTGAAGGTGGAATTTGAGGAAACTAAACGAAATCAAGGGAACGGTCAGTATGATGTTACCATTGAAGCCAAAGAATATACGGAGGACATGACAACTGAGATGGAGTTGGAGAATATGAACAATGATCTTCCACGACAAGAAACCGAGGTGGCCGTTGAAAATTCAGAAATTGAAATAGGTGAGTTCCATGATAACTTATCGGCAGAGCAAAACAACCAATTGATGAATGACAAAAATGAATTGGTGGATATTGAGATAGAGATTGAGAAAAACAGAACTACTTATGACCAGAACCGAGAAGGTTATGAAGTGACTGTAGAAGAGATCAATGAAAAGTTGATTGACAAGCATGAAACAGATGTTGAAAATACAACTGATGAGAGTTATGCAACCGTTGATAAAGTTGATGGAATGATTGACAAACAAATCAATTTTGGAAATGAAGCTGATTCTAAATCTGAAAACAATACGGATGAAACCATCTCTGCTGTGGAAGATATTATCGAGAAGAATGGTGAAATTTCGGATGGAACAGATCAGCATTTGGCCGAAAACGAAGATTATATTGAATCCTTAAAAGACATCAATCCAAATCAAATTGATGAAAAAATGAAAAACCGTTTAGGTACTGAATTTCCTGAAGGTGTTACAGAAGAAATCTACACGAACAAGGATGAAGATGGCTTAATGATTTCATACATCGTGAGAAGGGTAGTTGTACGAAACGGAGTTGGAAATTTCTATGAAAAAGTACAAACTCGTTTTGGAACGGTTAGCTATAGTATGAACGGTAAAGGAATTACTGAATTTCAGTGGCAAAATGATACAGAAGCTGCCGATTTAGTACGTAACTAGGATTATCAAATTCAATGAACAAACACTTTCTCTTACTTCCCCTTGTATTGCTTTTAATGAATTGTGGGGGAGAACAAAAAGAAGCCGAAAACCAAAACGATTCAGAGGCTTCAGCCTACGTAGAATATTATGGAAACACACAAGGAACAACTTTTGCAATTATATGCAATGATGATGTTCCACTAGAGACTTCTGAAATTGAGCAGATTTTAGATGATTTTGATTTGGCATTGAGTAGTTATATCCCAAATTCTACAATTACGAAACTCAACGAAGCTCCTGCCGGGAAATTTAGTTTTACAGATCCACAAGGCTACTTTGACCGTTGTTATCAGTTATCACAAACTGTATTTGAAACAAGTGATGGAGCTTTTGACCCAACCGTTTTTCCTTTGATAGATGAATGGGGGTTTAACCGTAAAATACAGGAACGCCCCGACTCTTCGACCGTAGATTCTTTAAGAGCATTAATAGGCTTTCAAAATGGTTATCACTTTAACTATTTGGGTGCCGATGATACTATAAAAACTGATAGTACCATTTATGTACTGAATAAAAGAACATCAGAAAGTAAGCTGGGCTTTGATGCCATTGCTCAAGGTTTGGCCGTTGATGTATTAGCTGAAATGTTGGAAGAAAAAGGTGCCGAGAATTACTATGTTGAAATTGGAGGTGAAATTCGAGTTAAAGGTCTAAACTCTGAAGGTGAACTTTGGCGAATTGGAATTGATAAACCCATTGATAATTCAACTGCAGAGGATAGAGAAATTCAACAAATTGTTCAGCTCAAAAACCGTAGTATGGCCACTTCAGGATCGTACCGAAAATTTTATGAAGAAGATGGAATCAAATATTCTCATACTATTGATCCACGAACAGGCTATCCAGTAAAACATTCTCTTTTAAGTGTTACCGTAGTAGCTGAGAGTTGTGCTATTGCTGACGGAATGGCAACTGCCTTTATGGTGATGGGAGCAGATGAAACAATGAAGTTCGTCAATGATCATCCCGAACTTGATTTAGAGGTTTATTTGATCTTTACTAACGCTAAAGGACGTTTGGAAACCTATTACACCAAAAATTTCAGAGATTCAATTATTGAGTAATTAAAGGAAAGTATCTTTCCTTAATGACGTTGAAATGGTGAATGGGATGACCAATTTGAATAAATCCCATCGCCAGAACCGAAATCTTTAATCCACTCGCTTCTCCAGTGGCTAATAATTGTTCGCGATTCAAATTTTTAAAGAAAAGATTGGTACAGCTACGAATTACTTCATATTCTTCCAATAAATCTTCCAAACTTCGTTCATTAGCACGGCTGGTTTTGGCATATTCATTTTCATCATAGCCCGGAAGTGGAGTGGTATCTTGCCGTACAAAACGTAATGAACGATTTAAGAAAATTCGTTCTGTATCCATAAGATGTTCAATCAATTCTGGAATAGTCCACTTTTCAGCCGCATAAGTTTTTAAGCCAATTGCTTTCAACTTTTCCAATTCATTTTGGTAAAGGTCAATTCCACCAGTAGGTAAGACATCCATTAATTCGGCATCAGGAACAAGATTAATGTAACGGAGAAAGTAGTCAGGTACAATTTCAATTTCAGATCTTTTCATGAGAGAAAGTTAACCAAAATAATTGGAGTTTTTAAGGTTGATTGAATCCCTTGACTGGCTTTATCGGAATAAAATTTATTGTGATTTAAAACGTTTAGTTTTTTCAAGAATGTGCTTTTTTGGTACAAACTTTGTTAAAAAAGTGTTAACGTAAAAAATGATCGTAAAAAATGAAAATGTTAAAACTCTGTCTGTTGGGTTTCGTCGCCCTACAGAGCCTAAATTCCATTTCCCAAAATCTGGACAAAACCTTTTTAAAGAATTATCAATCTCCCGAATTTAAATTCCGTTCATTGAATTGGAATCTTGATGCAAATAGCCTGGGAAGGCAGATTACTGCACCCAATTCTTCTGAAACGCACAATGCATACCTTAGAACCGGATTAACGCATTACGTCTTCAGTAATCAATCCCATTACCAAGGAACTTATTATACCGCACTATCCCTAAGCGGAAGTTTTGAAAGTCAGAATGCATTTGATAGATTTGATTCAAACCTGAGTCTAAGCCATAACAGTCAAAATCGTTTTTACCTCAGAGAAAAGTTGTTTATTGGAGCTCATGGTGGTTTAGCAGTATCTCCATCGATTAGTTTTGAAGATGTAGACGATACCTTACGAAATGGATTGAATTTAAATGTGGCTCCTTCTTTGTCTATTGGACTTGGAAGAATTGAATATACCACTTTTGCCCGTCAGGCAATGGATGTTAATCGTCTATTGAATAAAACGGGGACCATTGGTGAACCTTTAAACGAATCTCAACTCAAAAGCTTGTCTGATCAAATTGGTAAAATCAGAAACAAAAGAGGCTTTGATCGTCGTTTATTAAGAATATGGCAATTAGAACAGTTGGATAGTACCTTAAACTCAATTGGGGTAGAGACAACAAAGGATATTGCCTACTTTTCTCGTTTAAACGATGCCTTCTATTATTCTCAATTCAATAGTCGTTTGAGTGGACTTAGAACTGAACTGGGGGTGACTACTCCCCTTCGATATGCTCGACATTCAGTTCATGGTTCATCGAATATTACCTCCGTTTTAGGTTTTTTAAAACTCGATTATTATTTACCGGCTTCTTATGCCATGCAATATGATTTAGGAGTTTCAGTTTATGGCGGACTTAATCGAAGTGAGTTTTTAGACAATTCAACTATTGAACGTTATCCGGTATGGACTACGGCCTATTTTAGTACGGGATGGTACCCAACTACTCGAACTCGTTTAAAAGCCACAATAAATGGAGGTCATAGTATGAGCAATAGTGCTACTCCAGGTTTATTAGCAGGAATACAAGCTGATATGTATTACTATTTATCCCCTGCTACTCGATTAGCCATCTCCGGGGGGTATAATCTAAGTAATGATTATGATTATACCAATAATTCAAATCCAAGTTATTTAATAGAAAATATTCCTTCTATAAGGTATCAGGGATATTACTTTAATGTAGAGTTTATCCACCAAATTTTCTAAGTAACAAACCAAAAAATAGAAAGAGCAGCCCCGAATAATTGGGGCTGTTTTTTGTTTTGTTAAATGGTAGTTGTTTGATTGTGAGGGTTTTTATTCTAAAAATGAATCTTCAAACGTATTTGTGAATCATTTGACAAGATTCAGAAACTAAAATAGGCAATTCAGAAATTGAACAGATTAAGTCAGGAGTATAATTCATCTTTTAGTGTCCACTTTATTAACCCAAAAAGATGAAAATTACACTTGAACAGTTGAATGGACTCGAGGGTCAAATCGTGATCGATTTTGAAAAACTTGAGCAAAGTACCTCTGTCGTTGATAGAAGATTGTGGACTTATTTGACAAGCTATCCTTATTATCTTGATTTTTTTGAAGATGCTGAAGAGATTACGCCAACCGAATTAATTCAGGGCTGTGCTTTGGTGTACAGTTGGATGCCCACCACGCTTAATTTCCGTAAAAATAATTTTGAAGAAGTTTTGGAATCATTGAATCGTCTTAAGGATGATGGAAAGCGCTTATCTGCTGAGGAATTTTCCCGTTTAAAAGCATTAGTCAACAATTCGGTAACCGGAACCTCCAAGTTGTTACATTTCATTAATCCAACTGTCTATCCTATTTGGGATAGTAGAGTTAATCGAATTTTGACAGGAAGCAAGTCTGGTACCAATACGATCTCCAAATACGAAAACTATCTGGAGTTGTTTGATGGGTTGATTGCTGATGAAAAAATGGAGATTGTTCGAGAGGCCCTTTCCACAAAAATCAATCAGCCTATAAGTAAGGCCAGAGCTTTTGAGATGTTACTCTTTTTAGGAGATTTGTTCAAGCTGAGTCCTGTCTTCAAAGCCTTTCCAAAAAAGAAAAAGCCATCTACTGTACAAATTCCAAAATACAAGAGAGATGAATTTGTTTTTATCTCCAATTTAGGAACGGTTACGGCTGACCCCTTAAACCCAAAAACAACCTTAAGAGATGGCTATTTACTTTCAGAGCATTATACCACCAAAAGTAGCATAGAGCGTGCAAAATGGGTTCGTAGTCGTCGAAACTTACTCATTAGCGACAATGGCAATTGGACCCGAATGTGTGCTATTGCTCGTGAGTTTTCAGATGAAGGGGATGATATCCTTAATCAGGCAAAAGATGAACTAAAAAAGCAGGGAGAAGTAGCTGAAAAAACGTTGGCCGATAGAGCTGATTTGATTCAGCGCATTACTCAAAAATGTGATGAAGTAAGAGGTGAACTTGACTTTGAAAAAATTATTGGAAAACAATTACTCATTCGGCCCCATTACATGATTGGACTGGAAGATTTTAGCATTCCGGTGATGATGATGTGTGGTATGCTGGATGATACCTTTTCACCAGATGCAGAGAGCATTGTTGCTTACCAAAAGAAAACAGCCGAACTATATAGCCAACAATACGAAGGAGAATTGGGATTTGAGAAGCAATTAAAGGAATCAGCAAAATTCCTGGTTTTGCATTCATACAATTACGACAGTTCGTATTTAGGTGGAGAGCAAATTAAGGATGTTTCAAAAGATGGAATTGCTATTAGCTACGGAGCTCCAATGAGAAGTAGGCGTTATATAACCCGAATTAAACTGGGTGACAAATGGATGAACTTTGAAGAAAAACTTCCAGAAGCATACATTATTGCACAAGCCATAACTCTGGGAGCTATGAATGCTTTAAAGGATGATACTCCAATTCATATTTTAGGGGTGGGATCTCCAATTTTAATTGCCTTAACGGGTTATCTCACTCGTCAATCCAAAGCAGTTAGTATTGATTCTTCTGCACCCTTTCAAGATGCTTATGACGGGAAAATCTACGGAAATCGTCACGCTTTCTTAAAGATGGATATGTACAAAGTCGCAGCTTATGCACTCATCAACGATCAGCCTTACGAGAGTAAGACTCCATTTTTCCAGGACTTTGAAAAGGTTTACCCATCCAATTGGGCTGACTTACGAAAAACCATGTCCATCACTAAAGATACCAGCGTAAAAGAACTGGCCAAAGAATTAAAGAGCCGACAAGATTTGGTAGAACAGTACATTCCCTTCTTTACTAAAATGAGAGGAGGAAAAGAAAAACTCATTCAGGATTTAAGAATTGCCCGATCGGGACATAATTACTGGGTCTTAAAAGAAATATGCGAGCATATAAAAGACCGAAGAGACGATGAAAAAAAGCTATTTGACTGGACACAAATGCAAGTTGAACGCTATAAAAAAATTGGTTCATCCAAATGGGGAAAGGCAGTAGAAAAAGCCTTTGAATTAAGCCTCAATCAATAACAAAAACGACTTAAAACGATATTTATGAGTAGTAATTTATTTGATGCATTTAATGATGCACAAAATCTAAATTCATCTTCATCAGGTTCATTTACACAGGAACATATTCAAGGTAAGGTGAAAGATGATTTTTTTAGACAATCCCTTCTGTTTTTGTACCAGAATTGGCACACCATGAGTAGCAAAGCTTTGCTTGATCGTAGGGAGTATGTCAATTATCTGCAAACCTTATGTGCAACATCAGCTTCAGAAGAACGAGAGAATTTAATTAATGATTGTTTGGGAATAATTAATCGTTCTGGACTTTTGTATTTACATGGAGAACTCAACAAGCAAATTCGTTATAAAATCAATCGCAGAAAACTGGAGAAAACATTGCAACAAGCGGTTGAACAAAGAGCAGATGTTTTAGATGATGCAAAAACTGTGATTGGTGAAATGTGGGATGTTTTTGAAACAAAGCTTCTTCGGTTTTATCAATTACACTTAAATCTGACCTTTGATGAGGCAGAATTTTATACTGAGGCCAGTGACTTTAGTGCTTATATTTTTGATACCCTCAAAGAAGTTGCCCAACGCAGCCGTTTTTATAATCAGGTAATTATTGCTTTACAGGATGAACGAAAAAATGGTGATTCAGAAAAATTGGGTGCTGTAAATGCCAAATTTGGACAGTTGAGTCGTCAATTATTAGCAGCCCATGTAGCTGTTTGGAAATTGTACGTTGACTTAGCTACAGAAAAAGAAACCAGTTTCAGTGCTCAAAATTTACCTTTTGATTTAGCCAAAATTCCGGATGGTAAAAACTTCAATATCCACAAAGTCCATACAGCCGATCCTGAAAAGTTTGTTGAGGTAAAAGGGTTTGTGGAAGAAATTGTTAGCGGTCAAACAGTTGATGTTGATTTGGTTTGTCAGGTGAAATTGTATGATCCTTCCAGTAAAAAACATGTCTGGATTGTGGCTCCATACAACAACTTACGAAGCATGGGAGTTGAAAAAGGAGCTTACTTAATTGTGCATGGAGAAGTGCATCATAATTCGGAGTACAAGGATAATGGATTAGCCATTCATATTGATAAATTATCATTACGTGACTTAAAGCCAGATTCCTGGAAACTTTCTCTTTTGGATAGTGCAAAAGCATTTTACATGGCCTGGTACAATGGTCTTAATATCAGTTGGTCACTTTCACCGCATCGTTTAATCCGATCAGAAAGAAAGGTAGAAAGTATGGGAGCGGCTGAATTGGTTTATTCGCCTCTCTATCGTAGTAAAACTTTTACAGAGAGCAGAGCAACATATTATTCAACGAACTAAAAAAAACGATTATGCCAAGAGCAGACTATGATAACAGAGTACCTGCACCATGGGTGCCGTACGTTGATATGGAAGACTATTTTGATAGTCTGGATCCTTTTTGGGATGAATCTCCTGACATTTCTGATCCATTGAGCGGACTGGGAGGAATGTTTCCAACATCTGGAGATGGTTACGATGTGGTAGAGCCCTATCTAAAAGAAATTGAAAGGCTATTGGAGGAAATACAGGAGGACACTAAAGATTTAAATGAACTTTTATCAGAGATTTATGATGATTTATACAAGCTTGTTGAGGATGCAGAACATGTTCCATCACCAAAGTTTAAATTCAAGATAAATGAGATCAATAGGGCCAAATTATTCTACGAAGAAGGTTACAAAGACAATGGAGAGGAATATAGCCGTGAAGAGTACATAGATGATTTAAACCGATTGTTTCAGGAAGCAAGAAATATTTATGATGCTTTACCTGATGATGCGAAGCTGCAGGAGCGATGGAACAAGATCATGTTTGAGTTTAATAAAATTCGGTTCAAGGTTGACGTCCACAATGATGTGTTTTTTGAAGATTTTTCAGATGAAATTCAGGAACTAGAAACGGAAATTCAGGAATTTAAAAATGAATATAATCCGCTCAAAAATGGAAATACACTCAGTGATGTAGAAAAGCTTAAGTATGAGGGATATGAGAAAGATTTAGAGGTTTATGAGAAGATTCTTGACCTGTACAAACAACATATGAATGATCCGTTGGATCAAACATTTTATGAGAAGGAGTTAGGGTATTATGAAGAATTAGCTACCAATGCCAAAAAGCAATTTAAAGGACAAAACAAACCTGATAATGATGATATGTCTTTGTCGGATTGGCAAAAAGCAAAGGAAAAGAGAGAAGGAATGCATTCCAGAAATGGAGGCTTGGTACTTACCGAAATCGATGGAAACGAAATTAATCAGGCTTACGATAAATTACACACTTACATATTTAAGTACGATAAGGCAGGCTTGACAGGCAATATTCCACCAGCCAATTTAGACTCGGATAAGTACAACAAAGCGAAAGATGAGCAAGATTGGTTAGTAGAACAGTGGAAGGAGGCTTATGAATTTACGGAAGATCGATTTAGAACAGATCCTACAGACAAACGAGTCACATTAAATGCAGATGAAGTTCCAATGCATCTACACGGGAGCCATGCAAATACTTACGAAAATGCCTCAGATATGGGGATGACAAAGTTGTGGGATACAGGTGATGGAGTAGCATATGATGATATTGTTCAGGGCGGATTAGGAGATTGTTTTTTTCTGGCTGCTTTAGCAGCAGTAGCTTGTATTGACAATCAGGTTATTAAGGACAATATTAAGGATAATGGAGATGGAACGTATGATGTTACCCTTTATTTATTGGGAGTAGAAGTTACTCAAAATGAAGATGGGGTTGATATAATTTCAAGAGCAGATGACCCTTCTGTCCGGAACAAAATTGTAGTTACGGTTACTTCCAAATTTGTTGCAAATGGTCAAAATCAGTCAACTTATGCTTCTTCCGAGGCAGGAGAAGATGAAATGTGGGTTGTATTATACGAGAAAGCTTTAGCTCATGTGATGGGAGGATATCAACATATCAAAGAAGGAGGTTTTAGTCATGAGGCACTTTCCATCATAACCAATAAAACAGTGTCCACTTATTATTTTCTACCGACTACTGATTCAAATGGTGATCCTAAACCTTCTTTCATAGCAGAGAATGATGCCGAAATTAATAACCTAATTACCCAATTAGCTGCCGGGAAAATTGCAACAGTTAGCACCAGTGTAGAAAGTACAGTTACGGTAGATACTGTTTCTCCAACGGTCACCAACGTGGTGGCTGGAAATACCGCTACTTTGGTTGCACCACACGCTTGTGCTATTTTGGAATATGATGCAGGTGGTCAACGCTTTAAAATGTACAATCCTCTCGGATGGACCTTTTGGGTGGATAAGGCCGACTTTGTAGAAGTTTTTGATGGGATAAGCATTGTCGATTAATCAAATTAAAAAAACAGAAGATGGAAATATTTATGGCAAATACGCACGATAAGGTGCAAAGAGCTAAGCAACTTGATGATACAATTAGAACCAATAAGGATGAAATGTTTTCTCAGATGGAAGAGGCAAGAAAAGAATATCGGAATTGGCAAGAAGGCTTTGGCCAACAGATGTTGGAAGATCAACTAGACGGTATGGCTAATGATTGGGCTGGGAACTATGATTGTGCTTATCCTGGTTCAGAAGGTGATGATCAACCACATTAATTGATTTTTCGCAATTTATAAATGGGTAAAGAAACATAAACAAGACGAACTAAACACAAACAATTATGCCTGGATCAAATGAATATAAAAGTCAACTTCCTCCTCCAGTATTTCCTCCTGTTGATATAGAAGAATATTTGGACAGCCTGGACCCGAATTGGGAAGAATTGGATACTCCTCTGCCAGTTATGGATGGACTGGAGGATATGTTTCCAACATCAGGAGAGGGTTATGATGTGGTTGAACCCTATTTAACGACAATTGAGGGGTTAATAGAAGATATTCAGGAGGATACTGAAAAGTTCAATGAGTCTATTGAAAAACTGAATGAACAAATTGTTCAATTGACGACGGAATCGAAGTTTGTACCATCCTATAAATTTCAGAAAAAAGCACGTGAGATTGATACGGTAAGAATTAACTATATGATGGAAGTAGATGATGGTGACGAAGATGATTTGGCTTATCTGGAAGAAATAAAACCTTTATTGCAAGAGATAATTAATATTTACAATGATGAATTAACCTGTGATCAAAAGCTTCAGGAGAGGTGGAGTATTGCTATGGACAGTTTTGATAAACTAAGAAATGATGTTGATTATGATACAGATGAATTTCGTGGCAGTTTGAGAAACAAAGTACAAGATGTTCGCGATAAACTTGCTGAGTACAAAACTCAATACGATTCATACGACAATTCGGAAACACTGGATGATTTGAATAAACTCAAGTATGAAGGGTACAATCAAAACCTAGAAGAATTTGAGAGGTTGCTTGATCTTTATGAGCAATATGAGGGAGAATCACTTGATCAGAATTTTTATGAGAAGGAGTTAGGATATCATGAGAGTTTGACAAGAGGGGCTTTAAATCAGTTGAAAGGTCAAAACAAGCCAGACGCGGATATGACAGGGGCTGACTACGATGTTAAAAAAAAGAAAAGGAATGAGGTATCAGCTCGAAGGGCTGGACTTATACTTACTGTAACAGATGGTTGTGAAATTAATCATGCATTGAATAAGATAAGTTTGTATCGGGAAAAGTATAGTGATGCTGCTGCTAAAGGTAAAATTCCTTCGAATAATCTAAATGCTGATCAATATAATATGGCAAAAAAGGATTATGATGAAATTAATGATGGCATTAAAGCTAGACTTTGGCTTACTGAATCCAGATTTGATATTGAACGAGTTGATAATAGAACAACCCTTAATTCGGATAAGGTGCCGTTGTCTCCGAGTGACAGGTATGTGTACGACTATGAGGCAGCTGCAGATATGGGCTTGACAAACTTATGGGATACGAATGATGGAGTAGCCTTTAACGATGTTGTTCAGGGAAGTTTGGGGGATTGCTTTTTTCTAGCAGCCCTAGCCGCAGTAGCGAAGGTTGATCCACAGATTATTAAGAATAATATAGAGGATAATCAAGACGGCACTTACAATATTACACTTTATCTATTGGGAGTAGAAGTAGGTGAAACTAGCTGGGGGGAGAAGGTGATTACAAGATCCGATAATCCTTCAGAAAGGAACGAAGTGGTCATTACGATAACGGACAAATTTGTGTCCGATTCTGACAAAAAGTCTCCATATGCATCGTCAGAAGCTGGTGAAAATGAAAAGTGGGTTTTATTATATGAAAAGGCTTTAGCTAATGCTTTAGGTGGTTATGGTAATATAGAGGAAGGTGGATTTAGCGATGAAGCCATGTCCATTATTACCAATAAGACAACTGATTCCTATATTGTTTTGCCAACTGAATATTCTAATGGAAATCCAATGCCGGATTTTATAAATAAAAATAACAATGCAGTTGACAACCTCATAACTCAAATGGCTGCAGGAAAAATGGCTACGGTGGACTCTTATGAATCCTCAGTTGTTAACGTTAAAACCGTTTCACCAACGGTTACAAATCCTGGTGCTACCACAAATTTACCAACAGTAGGACATTCCTATGCCGTTTTAGGTTATGATCCCAGTACACAACTTTTTGAGCTGTATGACCCTCATGGATGGACTTTTACGGTGAGTAAGGCCGATTTTACAAATGTGTTTTATAGAATTAGTATCAGTAATTAACGAAACAATAAAAACTAAGCAAATGGACATTTTATTAACAAATATGCAAGATGAGCTAAATCAGGCAGAAGGTGCTGCACGTCGGCTCAAAGACAACAAAGATGAAATGGTAGATCAAATGGGTGAGGCCAGAAAAGCATATCAAGATTGGTATAATCCTTGGCAAAATCAAGGTCAAATACACATCATTGAGGTTGAGAATATGGAAAATGATTGGATTAAACATTATGATTGTGATTATCCGGATGGAGATGATGATCAACCTCATTAATTAATAAGCACATCCTAAAAACAAATAGAAGGGCAGCTGGTAAAACGGTTGCCCTTTTTTATGTTTAACACTTTTTTAAGTTTTTTTGCAATGTAAAGAAGAGTTTGTGGTCACCAAATGGCTATTTTCGGCTCAAATAACAAACGTTCAAAAAAAGACCCTTACAAACGATGTTTGTAAAATGTACGTAAGGTTATTTAATAGCTACCTAAAGAAGTTCCATGTTGTCATTAACCCAAAAAGTTGTACTCTTCTTTTGTCCTGTTGTTTTTTGGAGTACTCATTGTTTTGCTCAATTAGATAGTAATCAGCGATGTGTTTTGGATTCCTTAAAACTTCAAATTCTAAATGCAAAACATGATACAATCGTTGCTCAATCATATATCGAAATTAGCGACATTTTTTATCCAGTAAACAAAGACTCATCCAAAAAATATACAACTATAACGGTTGAGTTTATTCAGGAAAAGTTGACTGAAGAATTGGAGGTGAAAGAACAAAAAGTGTATTTGGATTTAATTGATTTCTGTTACGAAAATCTTGGAGATGTTGCTTTCCGAAAAGGGAAATTTGATGAGGCCGTTATCAATTATGGTAAATGTATCGATATTAAGCTTGAATATGGTAGAATTGGTTTACCACATATCTATAATAAAAAGGCAGCAGCTTATATTGAGCTAATCGATTATGCAGCAGCATTGGAAAATTCAATGACTTCTCTGGAATGGTCCGATAAAATTGAGAACCCAACTGGAAAAGATAGAACTGTAAGAGGAATGTCTTATAATGTTATTGCCATTATTTATCGCCGGCTAGGTGATTGGGATAAGTGTAATGAGTATACATTAAAGAGTTTGGAAATCGTTAGGGAATCAGGTAGTTCTATGGGGGAGGCATATATTTTAAATAACGTCGGAGTATATTATTTTGAAAAGAAACGGGATTACCAATTGGCGAAAAAGTACTTTAAAGAATCAATAGAACTATTTAGAAAGATTAAGCATCAAAAAGGAGAAAGCATGCTTTTGTACAATTTCTCACGTTTGTATTTTAGGTTGGATTCAGCTGAGGTAGCGGAGCAATATTTGGATGAGTCCATTTTACTTTCTCAAAAAATAAATGATAAAAAGAATTTATCAGCTGCTTATTGGTTGAAGGGGCATATCCATTTTATTGAGGGTGATTTGGATAAAGCTGAAGAACTAGCTTTGTTGAGTTACGAGATTTCAAAAAGTGATGAAGGTGAAAAATGGGAAAGTAAAAAAGCATCTCGTTTGCTGGTTGAAATATATCAAGAGAAAGGAGACTGGGAAAAGGCCTTTTTCTACAAAGAAGAGGAGGTAAAAGTGACTGATGACTTTCGAAATCTTGAAAATCAAAGAGAAGTACTAGAATTAGAAGCTCAATACAAAGTAAAAGAAGCTAAAGCAGAGGATAGCCTTACCGTAAAAACACAAAAATTAGAGATAGAAAGCAAAGAGGAGGAAATAGAAAATCTTAATCAGGAAAAAAAGATTCATCGAACCGGATTGTATTTAGTTAGTGGAGGGACAGTTGTTTTGTTTGGATTAGTTCTTTTTAGAATTAGGAAATATCGTCAATCGGTTCGTATAAAAGAAACCAAAGCTGAGACAGAAATTAAAAACCTCTTAAATACGGTCAATCTCTTGCAAACAAATCTCAATGCTAAACTTAAAGAAAGTACTGTAATTGATGGTAAGATTTTAAATGAACGACTTAGTGAGTTGATGAAAACTTCACTGACCAAAAGAGAAATGGAGGTATTAATTGAACTTTGTAAAGGCAAAGAGAACAAAGAAATTGCTGAGAGTTTGTTTATCTCTGTCAACACTGTGCGTACACACTTACTCAAAATTTACGAAAAGTTAGACGTTAAGAGTCGAACTCAAGCCATCAAAAAATCTGAAAACTTAAGTCGGATAAAATAAATTTTTTGCTCGTAACTTTTAAGGAGCCATTTCTCTTTCTCAAAAAAACTTCTCATTTCTCTTAATTCGGACCTAATTAGTCCTAAATCCCCATTTTATGGCAGTTTTTGTGTGAATATCATCCAAATGGATGAGGCCATTTAATGATTTTTTCAAGTGATTTACCTCATCATTAATTTCAGAAATAGATTAGATATGAAGAAAAAATCATTAACCTCATTTTCGATTTTTAGTCGAGAAAAACAAACTACAAAATTGTCCTCGGGCAATTGGAATTTTATTTTCAAACTGGGTATAATCTGTTGGCTTGTCACCTCAACGCAATTTCTTTTGGCACAAACCTTTCATTTTTCACCCACACCATCTGAACATACTACTTATAAAGGAGGCGCAGGAGACAAGAGTGCCAATTGTGTTAGAGGAAACGGCAGTGGACTTAATGGAGTGACCGTAGGACATTTTAATAATACGACCAATTTTGGACCTTATAATGAAGGGGTATTTAATATCAATAGAACCTCCAACGGAGGGGACGACATTTTTATTCTTGAACGTCATGCAGAGTCAGGATTAAACTGGATTCAAACCATTGGTGGGCCTGGAAATGACCAAGCTTTGAGTGTTACCAAAGCTAATTATACAGACTTTGTGATCGTAGGTTTTTTCTCGGAAACGGTAGATTTTAATCCAGATCCCATAATAACGGTAAACAGAACAGCTACAGGAGGCCGAGACATTTTTGTGCTGAGCCTGACATCAACAGGTGATTTTAATTGGGTTTATACCATGGGAGGACTTGGAGATGATTGGGCCAATTCAGTTGCTTATGGAGATGGTAGTGTTTATGTTACCGGAACCTTTGAGCAAACGCTAAGTTATCCAATAGGAGGAATGTTTTACGGTGCACTTCCATCAAAAGGAGGGACGGATGCTTTTGTAGCAAAATTTGATGTTACGACTGGTGCAGTTGGCTTTGTAGAATCAATGGGAGGGGAGTATGATGATTATGGAGATTATGTTCAGGCCGAATGGGATAAAATTTATTTAACCGGAATGTTCCATGGAACAGCAGATGTTGATCCCGGTATAGGAACATATGATTTGGTGGCTGACGCTGCTGATCCAAGTCTTGATGCAATTTATAATGTCCGAATTGATGATACCGGAAATTTAATTTGGGCTGATAAGATTGTCGGTTCTTTGCCAAATTCATTATCCGGAGCGATCAGTGGTTGCGGCCCATCAAGTGTTTATGTTGTCGGTACCGCTTCAGGAATGACAGATGTTGATCCAGGACCTGGAACTTATTGGATTAATCCTATTGGGCCGGGGTCGAGCAAAGTTGGCTTTTTATTAAAGAAAGATGCCGCTACAGGGGCTCTAATTTGGGCGAGAGTTTTTAATTGTCTAGGGGATATTGAATTAACAGATGTTTTTACCATTAACAGTGCGTATGGAGAACATGTTTTTGTTAGTGGTATTTTTGAACAAAATGCAAGCCTACAAACGGCAGGAGGCTTTTTTGAAACTGTGTCCACACCAGCAGAAGGCTCTTTTGTAGCTTCATATGATTGGACCGGTACGGTGACCAATCATCGAGCGGTAGATCATACTCAAATAAGATCGTTATGTGCATGGCATCACGCCTGTACTCCGGCAAAGCACAGTTGGGTAGAGTTTTGTGGAAGCTATACCAATACGGTTGATTTCTCTGATTATCCTGCCGTTCCTTTGGTTGAAACTAATGTTGGTGGTCGTGACGGTGTTACCGTAACCTGGTTAGGTGAATGCTATGCTGGATTCAAAAGTTCTCAGAAAACTGCTGGAATTGAAGATTTAAATCAAGAATTAGATGTAGAGGTTTATCCTAATCCAACAGAGGGAATTGTAACCATTAAATTGGGAGAGAATGAAAGTGCTTCTTATCAAATTCTCAATTCTTTAGGGGCAGTTGTTTATGCCGGGAAAATCAGTGGAACTGAGCAGTTGGATTTGAGTGAATTGTCTTCTGGCTTGTATGCAGTTTCTGTTGTTGCTGGAGAGAAGGTGGTATCTAAGAAATTGATTGTTCAATAGTAATTTTTCTATTATGAAAACTTTTTGGAAATCAATAACTCTCTTATTGATTCTTTGCACAACCAATTTAAGCGCCCAAGATGAATTAGGTAGTCAAACTATCAAGGAGACTTCTTTGAATGCAGAATCATGTGGGGCAGTTTATGTTTCTATTGAACATGAACTTCATGCGATAGATATTGGAGCAGATCAATATGAATTTATGGTCAGCAATGAAAGATTGGGGTTGAGTGAGCTAATTAGCTCACCATCCCCTTTTTTTAAACTAAGTATGCTCTCACAAGCTGTTGAGCAGAATATGGATTATCATATTCGGGTAAGAGGGGTTTTTAATGGAGTAGCTGGTCCCTGGAGTAGAAGTTGTTCGGTTTTAACCGAAATTGTAGAACAAGTACCCATTAGTGGAAGTGAATTGGTAGATGAGAATGGTGATCTAGCTAAGGCTTTTGATCGATTTGGAAATACCTTTGAACTAGAGGAGCTTAGAATTCCGAAAAACTCATTATTGGCAGGGATTTTTGAACTTCATTTTTATGAAGAAGATAATGGGTTGTTTTATGGATTTAATGATCCGGCACCATCTGTAAATCCTTCAAATTGTCCTGGTGATTGTGATGATTTGGGCGAAGAGAGAAGATTTGTTATCAAACAGGTGTTTGAAGATTTATCAGAGCTTTTAGTTCCCGGAGGTGTTCCGGCTGGTATGCCAGAGCCTTATCCTGGAGTGGCGACTCCACAATATGTTCAAATTGCTGTTCGTGCAAATGAAACACCAGCAGGACCAATGTCTCCATCTGCACTAGGAGTTGCATCCCAATACTTTTTAGAGATTGGAGATGGTTTGGCCCATGGCGAAGTTTGGAAAACGATTAACACAGGTTGGGATTCCTATGCCAATTTAACCAGCGAGCTATTTGGACCGGTACCAACTTATCATGGATACATGAGTATTAATTTTAGTGGAGTAATCGATTGGTATCAAGATCTAACCGCTACTTCTGCTCAGGCTGCGAGCGAATATGATCTTTATACAGTTGCCTTACATGAAGCTATTCACGCTTTGGGATTTGCTTCATTAATGGATGGAGCAGGTGAAGGCTTAGGTGGCTTTTACAGTCCGTTCGATACTCATCTTCAATATTCAGGTAGTAATATGGTTGCTTCATCTTCGACTCCAGAATATTGTTATAATTCAGAATTGGATGTTCCTGTAGCGGCAGTATCGCCTGGTTGTGGAAATGTCTTTTGGAATGGGAACGGATCTGAAAATGATTTACATATCATCTATTCTCCTGCTTCTTTCGAGTTTGGTTCTTCCTTGAGTCATTTTAATTGTCCAGGACCCGATACAGAGTACATCATGAATTCTTCTCTGGCGCCTGGATCTTACACTCGAGTTCCTCATTTATCTGAGGTACAAACACTATGCGATTTAGGTTATAATATCCAAAATACTTATGGAACGGGGGAGTATGCAGTGAGTACCACTACCTATACCGGGGCTTGTACATCTCTTATGAATGCTGAGGTAGCTGGAGTCAATGACTTTTTTTCTTATAACCCAACTGCGAGCGGAGATCCATACATTACTTCTTTTGAAACACCAATCATAATTGATGATGCCTTGAGTAATGATCACAATGCTGATGAAGTTCGTTGTGCTGAATATTTTGGTGGAGCAGGAACGGTAACCATGCTTTCAGCCACCAGTTTTGAGGTCACTCCTCCTGATGGAATTGTGACAGATATTATCGTAAAATATCGCCCTTATAATAGCACGACTGGACAATACGGAAACAACACCTATGTTTTTATTGAAATGGAGCCGTATGAGTATCCACCTTGTGAACCAGAGGTGTGTAATTACGTGTGTTATGGAGATTTTGAAGCCTTTATAGGTGCAGGTTTTGATGGCAACTTAGTAGGATACCCATTCAATGACTGTGCGTTTGCTTTGCCATTCCCAAATACGCCTGATTTATATGATGCAGCTACTGGAATATTTCAGAATGTAATGAGTTGCGGGAATGATCCTATGGTTTGGCCAGCACCTGAACCATTGAACGGAGGAGATAAATATGTAGGTATGGCAGCGAATATAGGTAAAGAATCCGTTGTCCTGGAATTGAGTCAGCCTATGTTACCAGGAGAATCATTTAAAATTTCTCTTTTAGGACACCGAATTATTGGAGACGGGACATGTCCTCCATCAGGACATTTGGTTAGAGTCGTGTTGAGTGATGAACGACCATGTCCGATTCCAATTGTTACTGATCCGGAAGGAACAACCAACTGCGGTGATTGGACTGTAGTCGCAGATGTAGTTGCAACTTTTGATGTTTCTACGCCTTCTTGGGTTACTTATTCTGTTTCTGGAGTTGAACTTCCTCCTGGAATGACCGAAGCAAATTATGTCTCAATCATTGCGCAAGAAGGAATGGATTCTTACATGTATGTTGATAATGTCGAAATCATAAAGGAAGGAGACGATATACTTGAAATTACTGGAATAGCTGATAATCCAAGTCCATGCCCTGGAGATACTGTTACCATAACCTATGACATTTGTATGGGGGAAGGAACTACCAATGAAAATGAAATTACCTTGGATATTGATTTGCCTGCAGGGGTTGGACTTTATTTGGGCGATTTTGCTCCGATGGGAACATTTACCATTCCACCAGGTGATATTACCGAACCTTGTACTTACCAACTGGTACAGCAAGTCGTAATTGCTCCTTCGGCAATACCTGGAGTCCCTTTAGATATTGGGTTATCAATGGAAGGAGGAGGATGTGTTCCATCCGGTTCATCATTACCTGACATAACGATTGTCCCTGGAGATGATTTTTTGACCATCACCAAAAGTACAACTACCTCAGGACCATTTGCTTTAGGTGAAACAGTTGTTTTCGAAATAGAAGTTTGCAACTCCAGTTTGATGAGTGCTGCAACAGATATTGTTGTAGAAGACATTCTTCCAGCTTCATTAAGTTACGTGGGCTCCTTTGATTTTACTGCAGTAGGTCCTACATTAACTTCTATTCCTTTTGATCTGGCAGTAGGTGAATGTAAAACTCTAGTTTATCAGGCTACGATAGCAAGTATAGAATGTAATAATATTGAGAATTGTGCATCTATTATTGCAGGAACCGGGGCTTGTAATTTCCCTAAAACACATTGTGCGGATATAGCTGTAGATGGCCCAGGACCAGTAGCTGATTTGGGGCCTGATCAAACCATTTGTATTGGTGAAAGTATTACACTTGATGCCTGTTTGGGAGGTCTTCCGGGACAATATAGCTATGAGTGGGAAGATCCAATTGGAGATTTAGGTGATCCTGAGGTTTGTACTGTTACGGTTTCTCCAACTGAAAATACAACTCATTGCGTTCGAATTACGGACAACTTTACGGGATGTATTTCTGGAGAAGCTTGCATAACTGTCATAGTTCTGGATATTCCGGTCGATATATTGACTCTCCCAGCATCAATATGTGAAACTGCCGATCCAATTAATTTGGTGGTAGAGCCTGCTGATGGAACTTTCTCTGGAATAGGAGTAACTGATTTGGGGGGTGGAGCAGGTTTATTTGACCCTTCGGTTCCAGGGCTTGGTTTTACGGACATTATTTATACTGTTGCGGCTGATGGTTGTACTTTCCATGATACAATAAGCATGGAAGTGATTCCTGCCCCAGCGGTAAGTGGAGCTTCATTTGAAGGTTGTGTGGATGAAGCAATAGAAATTTACCCAATGATTCCTGATGGTGAATTCCTTACGTATGAATGGGCCGATGGCTCAACGGGTCCAACCAATATCATCGTACCGGGACTAGCGGGATTGTTTGCCACGACCGTTACTGTATATGGCACTAATGGATGTTCCAAAACCGTTACTATAACTGTAAACGTTCATGATTTGCCAGATTTATCCTTGGGTGATGATCAAATGGTTTGTCCGGGTGAATCAGCAATCTTAACAGCCACATCAACAGATGGAGGAACTATTAGCTGGTATGATCCTTCTGGTGATTATATTGGAGATGGAGAAACAATTGAAGTAACTCCTCCTGCTATTCCTTTTTCATCCAATATTTATACTGCTACTATAACAGATGCTCAAGGATGTGTAAATAGCGAAACAGTAGTAGTTTCGGTGAGTTTTGAACCAGATGTTAGTGATGTGGATGGAAGCAGTTATTGTGTTGATGAGGTAATCATATTACCAAATCCTTACGCAGGAGCTTATTGGAGTGGGCCTTATGTTACCTTGGGTGTTGATGGAGTGACGAATTATTTTTCGCCTACAGCAGCTGGTACCTATACGCTCACTTTATGCAATGCAGATGGATGTTGTAGTGAAGCTATAGTAACAGTGTATGACGTTCCATTTACCATTGTATCACAAGTTAATGCATGTGAGGGTAGTTGTACAGGAGCAATTGAATTAGAATCTTCTGGAGGGCCATATAACTGGAGTACGGAGGTTGATGGAGATGTAGTGACACAATTTGGAACAACAGCCACTTTTGACGATCTATGTATAGGAAGTTATATCATTACAATAAGTCGTGCAGTTTATCCATTTTGCAGTACGACAATTGAGGTGGATATTTTAGAAGAGGCTTCAGAATTTCCTAAAACCACTTCAAATGCTTATTTGCGAGATCATGCAAGTGATATTTCCAACGATGATGAGGGAAATGTTTTTATGACAGGAGGTTTTAACCGTGGAACCAGTTTTGATGGATTGAGTTTAGATTATACGGATATCTCATATTTGGTGATGTATGTCGCTGCTTATGATGTTTGTGGTGATTTATCTTGGGTAGCCACAGCTCACGACCAGCAAATACGATCAAGCAGAATGGCAGTGGACGAAGAATATGGGCTTGTTTATGTTGTGGGGACTTTTAATGGGAATGCTGTATTTACGCCGGGTATTAATGAAGATGGTATGATTACCTGTGGAGGAGGATTATCTTCTTACACTACAAGCTCTACTCAAGGAGCATTTGTTGCTGTTTATACTACAGAGGGATGCTTGTTGCATGTACATGAAATGCCTTCATCATCTCCAGGTATGGTTTTAGAAGGTGAGGGAATAGCTACTTCAACTTTTGAGTCTGCATTTTTAGGTTTAGATCATCGAGTTTATTTTTCAACCCGTCAATATAGTAGCGGAGGTCCAGCTGGGAATCAACTCAAGGTATTTGCTAAAACGCCAAATTTTGTTGCGCCTTATACTTTTAGCTTTACTGATGAGTGGGAAGCAACTATTAATTCTTCAGAAATGGCCTGGATTCGAGATATGGAAACTTATCAAGGCTACCTTTCCTTTGTTGGTACTTTCCGTACTGATCTCAATTATGCGGGAGGCACATTTTTAAACGGATTCCCTGGAAAAAATGACGCTTTCATTTACAATTGGGTTGATATGGGCGGTGGTCCTTTTAATGCCTTTAATGAGGATTTATATACACTTGATTCTCCTTTACAAAATGGAGAAGCTCATACTGTAACAATGTCTGACAATACCATTGTTCTGGGAGGGATCTATAAGGAAGGAATAAGTTCAGCATTTGGAGGTGATAACCTTATGCCACCTTTTACTGGTAGTAAAGGAGCTTTTGTAACGAAACTTCAGTTTACAGGTACTATGGATTGGATTAATCGAATTAGTAGTAATTCTACTGCAAGTGTTCAATCTTTAGATACCGACGGAACGGAGTTATATATCGGAGGAAACTTCTTCGGAGGTGACTATTTTTATAATACTACCCTTGAGGGCAGTTATGTCAATAAGCGTCATTCTTTTGTAAGCCGATGGAATTTAGCCTCTGGTTTAGATTCATGGACCAATGTTTCTACTGGAGTAGGGGATGGCTATTCTTACAATACTGGTCTCACATTCTTTAATGATTACACATATACATGTGGTCATTATACTGAGCTTATGGATCAGTCAAATAATTTAGGGGGAACATTGACATCGAGTCCTTTTGGTTATCAGAATGCTTGTTTATGGCGTTTCCGTGATTTAGATGGCGCAGCCAAAATGCAAGTCCAAACCAGTTCGGGAATAACGACCGAATCTGTATCTAACTTCTCCATTTATCCAAATCCAAATAATGGAGCATTCACCTTGAGTTATACATTAACTGAAGATGTTGGTTCTCATACATTAGAGTTATACAATTCAATTGGAGAAATATGTTATATGGTTGAATTAGGTACCTCAAAGGGGAACGGTACAAAAGAGCTTAAATTGGATTTACCAACGGGAGCATACTTTGTGAGGCATTTAATTGATGGAGAGCAGTTAGCCAGTCAAAAACTAATTATTACAAATAGTTAAATAGAAATAAAATGATAGTTGAAAAGATTCTATTAAGTCTGGTTCTATTGTTCCAATTCTTTTGGATTCAGTGGCAATTGATTGAAAGTTGTACCGTAAAAATAACTAAGGAGTAAGAAGGTAGGTTTTTTGCAAACGGTAAAGCGTCGCTTTGATTTGTTTCGGCAACTTAAAGTGGCGCTTTTTTTATTTAGGTTGGAAAATAATTGATAAACCATTTTTTTTATTACGTTCTGTTTTTTTAGTGTTTTAAAAGTTGTCAAACGTTTACAAACGTAAAATAATCGTAAACAAACGAAAGACAAACGGATAATAGAAACAAGCTGCCTTTACTTTGCAGTGTCGATTGAAAACAATGACAAATAGTTAATTACAAACTTTTTAAAGATCACACATTATGAACAACTTAAGAAACAAAGTACAGTTAATTGGAAACTTAGGAGCAGAACCTGAAATTATCACCTTTGAGAACGGGAGTAAATTGGCAAAAATTAGTCTCGCAACGAATGAAATTTATCGCAATGCGAAAGGAGAAAAAATGGAAAATACACACTGGCATAGATTGATCGCCTGGGGTAAACAGGCAGAGATTTTTGAGGCTTATGTAAAAAAAGGGCAGGAGATCGCTGTAGAGGGAAAATTGGTCAGCCGTTCTTATGAAACCAAAGAAGGGGATAAGAAATACACCACCGAGATTCAGATTCAGGAATTATTACTGTTAGGAAATAGTAAGTAGAGTTCAGATTAATACAGCAAATACGACATACAAATGGAAGTAAAACACACACAAACAAGTATCATGAACAAATTACAAAACGGAGTAAACTTAATTGGAAGAACAGGAATTAATCCTATCATCAGAACTTTTGAAAATGGTGTAAAGCTGGCCAAATTTTCCCTGGCGACAAACGAAACGGTTTTGGAAGTGAATGGCAAATCGCAAAAAACACAATGGCATCAAATTGTGGCCTGGGGTAAAAAAGCAGAACTGATTGAAAAGTTTGTAAGAAAAGGCCAAATGGTAGCAGTAGACGGAAAATTGATCAATCGGGTATTTCGGGATAATAATGGATCAAATAAAAAGATCACTGAGATACAGGTCAAGGAAATATTATTAATTAACCCAAAGAAACAAGCTAGTTAGAGTATTCTACAAAGAGTCTGGTTGGGCAGCCGATCTTATTATTGCAAGGTTTTGGTAGTATCGCAATAATAAGCCGGCTGCTTTTTTATGTTCAGGATTTAGAAATCTTTACCCAAAAAAGGGATAAATGTATATCAAAAGATAGCATGGGAAAATAAATTTTGGCCGAATGCGACCATTCAAAACTACGCTTTATTGTGTAGGGCGGTTTCTTTTGTAATGAGTTGATAGTGAATTTTTTATATTGGTGTTGAGAGGTTCCGGTCAATACCGCTTCAGCGTCCTTCTTATTTATTCCTGTGAATATTAACTGGGCAACTCTCATTGAAACGTAAGCGTTTTTAGAAAGAATTTCAGTAATGCTTGAATGCATTCCTTCATGATCGAACAGTTAGCACACAAGAGACATAATATTCACCAAACCTAGACTTCATGATCAACAAAAACATTTCAGCGATATTTAAAATATTCATACTTACAATCTCAATATTTTTCTCCGAATCATCCATGGGACAGAAATATTGTAGTTTTGAATCACATCTACCTTCAAAGAGCGAGCTTAAATCATCTCATCTCCCAAAAACACACAACAAGAGAAGTCGTGGAGACAGAAGTGATATGCTTTACGTAAACATTAAGTTTCATATTGTAAACTCAGGGATAGATGACTATTTGGTAACCACTCCACCATCTTCAGATTTACTTGATAGTGTTAACGCACTTTTCTTACCTCATGACATTCAATTTGTCCATTGTGGAGAATATTTAGAATATGATAATTTCGATATTGCTACAGACAGTTGGGAGGCGGATGATCAAAAACTTCTCTATAGGGTAGATGAAGCTATTAATGTCTTTTTTACTGGAGGAGGAGGACCTTCTTATGCTTCCATTACATACAATGATGTGCATATCAAAGGAACAAAATCACCTACTGTAGTTGCCCATGAAATTGGACATATTTTAACGTTGCTACATACTCACTCAGAGCTATATGGAGAAGAATTTGTAGACGGTACGAATTGTGGAACGCAAGGAGATTTAGTTTGTGATACTCCAGCAGATCCAGACTTAAGCTTACCTGATATGGTTGATGATTGTACTTATATTGGTACGGGAACAGACTCGAACGGGGATTCCTATATGCCAAATGTAAATAACATCATGTCCTATTCACCGGAAAAATGTATGCCTTTATTTTCGGATGGACAAGGTGAACGAATGTATGATGCCTTAATGACAACAAATTGGGATCTTCTAATTCATCCCGTTAACCAAAGTATTTTTATTGATGAAGGTTATACCTTTTGTTCAAATGATGAAGGGACGTATTCTTTAGTCGGTTATCCTGAAGGAGGAGTATTCAGTGGACCTGGGGTAGACGGAAATACCTTCAGTCCTGAGGGGTTGACAGATGGTTTAACAATGATCACTTATGATCCGGCTATCGATTTAGACTCCATTGACTTTGTGAGTCAATCATTTTCTCCAAGGCTCATGTACTATGATTTGGGAATTTATCCTTACCTATTTGATACGCTAACGTCCATGTGGCAGGCAGTGGAAATTGAAAATAATTGTAGGATCTTGAATTATCGTCAGTTAGTAAAATTGGAAGAAGAAAGTACCTTAACTCTATCTGTTTATAGTGGTTCAGGATTGGGAGGTGATCTACTTTATACAACAACTGTTGTTGGAGAAGCGGGAGGAGAATTGCAATGGATAGATTTTAGTATCGATGCTGCGCTAACTGCTGAGATTGGTGATTTTGTAACGTTCCAGATTACTTCTGATAACGATATGATTGTGGGTAGAGGGTCTTCGGGAACAGCTTATTATGCTTTTGGAGACTCTAATTGGGGATCTTTTTATTCACATTTTTTTGGAGTAACAGTTAGAGCGATTAATCCATGTGACAATATCACTTATGCTTATGTCAAAATTAATGAACCAATTCCGGGAACAATTGAAGGATTAAATGATTCATACTGCTCAGGAAGAGATAGTTTGTTGCTCAACGGAATACCAGAAGGAGGTGTATTTTCAGTTGATGGAGAAGAAGCTGAGTATCTATATCCGAAACTATTAACTCCAGGTGCGCATCTGGTTTCTTATGAAAGTACTGATATCAATGGATGTTTTAATGAGGTTAATCAAACGGTCACTATTGAGGCCTTTGATGTCACTTTTTTAGAAGACCTTGGTCCATATTGTCACACTGATGGTACTCAGGCTCATAACGGGAGCCCTTTCGGTGGAGATTTTTACGTTGATGGTGTATCAACTGACTCAATATATCTAGACGATTTATCCCTCGGAACTCATGAGGCCGCATACGTTTATCAAGAATTGTCTGATACCACCTACTTACTTGATCAGTCAAAAGAATATACAGGATTAGATCTAGAACTTCCTTTTCCAACGATGTATCAGGATACCACTTATTGGCAAAGTTTCACAGCCGAAAAAGAAGGGATTCTTGACAGGTTTCAGCTGATTTCTTACTATTGGGAAAATCAAGAGTTCGAACTAAGTCTTTACGAGGGAGAGGGGATTACCGGAGATTTGTTAATGATTGATACAACCTTATTTACTACATCCACTTCTGGTGAATTTCAAGATTTTCTAGTTCCTGAAACGGATATACTGATGGTTCCTGGAAATGACTATACGGTGGCATTTAGATGGCTCGATGGTCCAGAGACTCCTCCTATTTTTCTCGCTCTGTCAAATAACAATGCCTATGAGAATGGAACATCCAACTTCGACTCCACGGATGTTGAACTTTATGACTTCCATTTCAAAGAATATATCCGTAACTACCATGATTGTCATGATTCTACAGTGGTAGAATTTGAAATCATCGATTGTACTATTGGTTTTGCTGAGAATGCTCAGCCGAAGTTGATTCTTTATCCAAATCCATCAATAGACATTGTAAAATTGGATGCGAACGTCTTATTGGATGAGATAACAGTTTATAATTCGCTGGGTCAAGTGGTTTATATGAATACATCATCTCAAAAAAATTATGAAATACCTCATTTAATTCCGGGTTATTACATTTTAGAAGCAAAATATGATGGTCAAAAGATACATGAACCTTTAATTATGGAATAAAGGAACATTAATGTCTGATTCTGTTTGAATTGTAGGAGTTGAACTATGATTAGTTTGAAAAGATAGCGTAGTTAAAATATTCTGAAGAGGATGAATGCTTTTTTTCTAACAAATAGAAGAAAAAAACAACATTTATTCTTAACTTGGTATGTATATGCTTCATAACCAATACCCAAAGCGTATTTAAAACTAACACCTATCAACTATGAAAAGACTCTTACTTTTATTCTTAACTACATTTAGCTTTTGTTTAAATCCTCATAGTCAAATTTTGTACGACCAATCGGGGCCCACAGACGTAACAGGCTTTTGGAGCAATGAAAATTCTGAGATTTTTGCTGGGCAAATTGTTCAATGTGCTGATGATTTTGAGGTGCCGGCGGGACCTAAGTGGAAAGTACAATCTATTTCTTTTAGAGGATTCAGAGGTGATGATATCTTTTTCGAGGACCATTCGATGGATTCGATGACCGTTCAATTCTATGACAATAATGCTGGTGTTCCCGGAACTTTATTCCATGAAGAAACATTGAACATTTTTGGATTGGGTGAACCTTCTTCAACGACTAATTTTAATCTGAACGTTTTATTACCAGATTCTTTATCGGAAGGAAAGTATTGGTTAAGCGTTTATGGATATGGGGCTTCTAATACTTCTGTTTTTCGTTGGATTGGAATTAATCCATCAAGTCCGGTACAGGGAGATACAGCTGTTTTACGTGACGAGCTAGATGTATTAGCGATGGGAGCGACAGATTGGACCCGATTAACCACCTTGAGTGAAACGAAGGATTTGGTTTTTAGTATTCATGGATTTGCCGGACCTCAGGATCAAATAAGTGTTGAGGAATTTGATTTGATTGATTTGGAATTGTATCCAAATCCTGCACAGAATACTCTTTATTTTGGAGCGGCAACATTTGTGAATCAAGCCACCATTTATGATCTTAATGGAAGAATGATTGTTAGCCACATTAATTGTGGTAATGAAATAGATATTTCTGATTTAAATCCTGCAGCTTATATCATCGAAATAAAAACTCAGGAGGGAATTCAAAGGCAGAAGTTTATCAAACAATAAATAGTGACTAAAACTAAAAAGGGCCGCTCCGAAATTTCGGGCGGCCCTTTTTTATAAAATCTTAATTCGAGATTACTCGATGATGATCTTTTTAGTAGTTACTTCTCCGTTAATAGTAACAGAAGCAACGTAGATACCAGGAGTGATGTCGTTCAACTCAAGTTCGTGAGTTGCTCCTTGAAGGTAAGCAGTCTCATTTTGAACGATTTGTCCTGAAAGGCTAGTAATAGTGATAGTTGTTTCAGCATCAAAATTACCTAAAGCGCTCTCGATTTTTAATTTTTGATCAGCAACGTAGATGTTTCCAATTGCGTTAGCTTCGTCTTCGATTCCAGCAACTTCAGTTACAGTATAGAATACACATCCGATGTTGTCAGTTGGATCAGTATCAGTTGGAGAACTTAAAGTAGCTTGTCCAACACCGAATACTACAGCACAAACATCTCCTGTTAAACCAAGGTTGTTATAAACCCATTCCATAGAGATATCAGCAACGTCTACACCAAAAGCAGATCCGTTAGGGAAATCTTCTCCTAAAACACTGTAAGTAACAGAACCAGGTCCGTCAAGGTCAATAGAGCTAAAGAAATCAGTTCCTACATTGATTGCCCAGAAGATTGTATCTCCAGAAGGAATAGTAGGTCCGTTGTTTGTGATTGTGAAATCCAAGTTAAGTGGATCGTCAGAAGTAGCTGCTCCTGCAGTGTGATTGTCTAATGTTAAAGTCAAGTTCTCTTGAGCATTACCTACGAATGCCATTGACAATACAGCGAATAAAGCGTAAATTTTTTTCATATAGATTGTTTTAAAATTTTGATGCCCGAAGTTAATCATTTTTTCATGCGAAACCAATCCATTTTTCGCTATTAACACAATTTTGGTTTTCGATTAAAATCATAACTATTTGACAGTGAGCTGTTTTTAAGTGTTTAAGTTGGAGTCTTAAATTCTATTAAAAAGGTAGAATTTAAAGGCCAACACTTAATTGTTCAGAATCTTGCATTAAGAAGGTCCAATCATGATAGTTCATGATATCAATACCTGTAAAGTAAAAATTGAGAATCTGGTCATAATTATAGCCTAGACGAGCCATTCGCATTGCTCCCTCCTGGCACAGTCCAACACCGTGCCCAAATCCATGGCCTTCTAAAACCACATATTCACCCTCGAGATGGGTAGAGAACCAGGTAGATTTTAATTTGAACTTACTTCTAAGATCTCTTAATGGAATTCCCAATTGAGGAGACAGATAAAAGGCGTGGCGACTTTCTTGCTTAAAATGGTAGATCATGGGGCCAATCAAAGAGTCATGAACAGGATAACCAAAATGATTCACGAGATAATTTCTCCAACTGCCAGCCTTAATCTTTTTGGTCCATGTAGCTTGACGCGAGTGCACACAGAAGGTGTCCTGAACACTTTTGCAATAGGATATTGCTTTATTCCAAACAAAATCAGATTCACTGGTTTGACCTCCACAGTTAGCAAAGAAAAAGGCTTTGGCCAATTTTAGGTTAGGGCCCACCATAATCATGTTTTTGGTGTCAGTCACTGCTTCTCCAATTGTTGGAGTAAATCGAAGCATATTGTGGTAAGCTTGACAGTGCACTCGATCACAAAGACTAAAACCTTCTTTATGGTGTTTATAAAGATGATCCAGGGCATATGTCCGACTTAAAATGGCTTGTACTTTATAGTATTCAAGGTCCTTTCCTCCACCTCCCTCACTTTCTATCACCCCCGAAAGGTAGTTGTCCATCTCGACCATGTTTACCACAGTTAGGTATGAATTATCCTCTGGAAAAATCTTGAAGTTGTTTTTATACTTCCGCAATTTATGGACCGATGGTGATAGTGTTTGAATCTTGAGTGAACTACTTGGATTAACTTCTTTTAAATGAATGACATCAAATGAACCTAAATCTTTAGAACCTATAGAGGCTTTTACTCTTTCTCCCGAACGTCGAACAATCAAATTTTGCGACTCAGAAATTGAGCCAATTTCTAAGCTGTCACCATAAATAGTATAGTTTCCGCTGAGGTGAGTGAATTGGACTTTTGATGATGAATAAGCTCTCATAACTCCAATTTCTAACTCTTGTCCATAAGAGTAGACAGTGAATAATAATGTCAATATGAGAATCAATCGCTTCATTCCTTCTTCCCTAAATTATCTATCAATAAAGATGCTAGTTTTTCAGAAGCACCTCCTCCTCCTAATTTAGAACGGAGTTCTTCGTATTGAGATTGTATCTCAGTTCGTTTTTCAGGAGTAAACTTTTTCAATTCCTGCAAGATGTTTTCAGGAGTCAATTCATTTTGGATCAATTCTTTGACAATTTCCTGATCCATGATCAAGTTTACCAACGAGATGTAGTTGACCTTGATGAGTCGCTTTGCAATGTGGTAAGAAATAGAGTTCCCTTTATAACAAACCACTTGCGGAACCTTAAACAAGGCTGTTTCCAAAGTTGCTGTTCCGGAAGTGACCATAGCCAAATCTGCATTATTCAGTAAATCATACGTTTTGTTAGGTATGACTTTAATAGTAGTTCCTTGACTAATTTCTTTATAAAACTCAGCAGAGATGGTTGGTGCTCCGGCAATGAGAATTTGATGTTCCTTCATTTGCTTAGCCGCTTCTAGCATTATAGGAAGTTTAATCTTAATCTCCTGTTTTCTACTTCCTGGTAATAAGGCCAAAATTGGACGATTATCTAAATCGTAGTTTGCAACAAATTCTTTTTTTGATAGAGCCGTTGATTTATAGTTTTCAATCGCGTCAATTAGTGGATGACCAACATATTGAACATCAAAGTCAAACTTTTTATAAAAATCAGATTCAAACGGGAGGATGCAATACATTTCATCTACCGTTTTTTTGAGTTTATGTACTCTGTTTTGTTTCCAGGCCCAAACTTGAGGGGATATGTAATAATGAACAGCTATTCCATTCTCCTTGGCAAATTCAGCAATCCGCATGTTAAAGCCAGGGTAATCAATTAAGATTAATGCATCGGGTTGGAAAGAAAGAATGTCGTTTTTACAAAGTTTAATGTTGGAGAGAATGGTGCGCAAATTGGCAACCACTTCCACAAATCCCATAAAAGCAAGTTCCGAAATGTGTTTAACGGGTTGTCCGGCAACTTCTGCCATTTGATCTCCTCCCCAAAAACGAAATTCGGCCTCCTTGTCCTGAATTTTCAATGCTTTGAGAAGATTGCTTCCGTGTAAATCGCCAGAAGCTTCACCGGCTATCAGATAGTATGTCAATTGATAGAAGTTTAATTTACAAAGTTAGGAGATATTAGTCTTCGGTTCAGAAAAGCAATTGATTCAATTAACAAGCTAATGTGAACATAAGAGACTGGTATGCTCAAAAAATCAGCTTCTTTCCTCCTAATTTTGTAATAGTATGAGTCGGATTTTATTTGTTGCTTTATTGCTAGTATTCGGAAATTTATCTTTTGGACAGGATAAAAAGATTGATCGATTAGAAATTTTCTATGATCAGGGATACTACAGCAAGGTGCTGAAAAAAGCCCGTAAACTAAAGGCTTTACCAGAATATGACTACAGTGCACTTCCACATTATTATGAATCCCTATCGCTCTTTAGATTAGCGGATAATGAAAAGTGGTTCCGCCGTCACAACACCGCAATTGATGATGCCATTTCGTCTTACCGTCAGTTTTTAGATAACGAGAAGGCAGATCATTATGTAAAAGCACATTACCGCGAAATTTCTGATTTAAAGATTTACTTGAAAAAGCTAGAGGCTAAGTTTAAATCTAATGGACAAAAGAGTATTGCATCCAAATTGAATGCTTTTCAAAATAAGGAGTTAAAGGGAATTAAGGCCATTTCGGCTGCACCAGAAGTAGAGGAGGAGTTGGCTAAGGAAAATACCAATACCTCGGGCGTATCTAAAACCAATCGAGATAAGATTGTGGTTTATGCTAAATCCTTTTTAGGTGTAAAATACGTTTGGTCTGGAAGTGATGAAAAAGGTTTTGATTGCTCTGGATTTACCAGTTATGTCCACAAGAAATTTGGATTATTATTACCACGTACAGCTAACGGGCAGCAGGAAAAATCAAAAAAGGTAAAGGTAGACAATGCTCAAAAAGGTGATTTGGTCTTTTTTGGTCCAGGATCACGAATTACACATGTTGGATTGGTAGTATCTGATAAAAACGGAGAATTATCGATGATTCATGCATCAAGCAGTAAAGGGGTAATTATCACCAACATTATTTCATCCACTTATTGGAAGCCAAAATTAAAGTCGGCGGGAACCTATTTATAGAATTCTCAATTACTTAATGTTATATTTGGCATAGTGTTTGACTTTTACGGAATTGTTTAAGTGCATGGCTGGTATTTAATTTAGCCAATTAACAAAGCACAAAATCAAACATTATATTATCAACCAAAACTATTCTAAGATGAAAAGAACTGTACTTTTTGTTGCCCTATCCATTTCTCTTTTGTTTTATTCTTTTATTTCGTCACCAACGGAGAAAGGTTTTTCTGAAATACACTATGGAGATGTTGATCCTATTGAAACGGATGAATACCGCATTGCTTTTTCGGATATGCACAGTCAGGCTACCTTTGCACTTGTAAGAGCTGAATTTACCAATAAAACGGATGATTTTTTATTTATTGAACTCTCTAAAGTGTCTTACACTTTACCAGATGGAAGTAAAATTCAGCCAGTAGCCAAAAAGGTTAAAATTAATCCAAATGCTACCAAGAAAATTAGTATTAAAGCTCCAGGAAGTGCGGGATTACCAGCTGAGAATTTGGAAGTGGAAATAGGAGGGATTACACAACTACCAGTAAATGGAGAAGTAGAAAACTTGGAGGACTACCCTTTACCGGATACCAAGAAGAAGATTACTAGTAATAATGTTTCAATCGCTTTGAACACCTTAAAAAAGGAAACGAAAGTAACTGAGGCTAAATTCAAAGTTCAAAATACAGGAGATACTCCTATTTTGGTCAATAACAGTTTAATTACGGTTACTTGTGAAGGAAATGATAAAGTTTGGCCTTGTGAGGCAAAATCATCAGCTTATAAAATTCTATGGCCAGGTAAAAGCATGAATTTAAAAGCAACCTTCAAAATTCCAGGTAAAATTGTAGATATGCAATTCGCAAATATGTCTATTCACTGGAACAAAGCGCTTGTTAGTTCTTCTGAAAAAGATCTAAAAGGTGGAGCCATCAGTCTTAAAATGGACTTAGGCAAGACAGAGGGAATGAACAAATAATCTATAATTTCTTTTCCAGACAACTGAATGGTGCATCCCTAAATGGGAAATAGATGTCTCCACGGTAATGGTAACCTCGTTGCTTATAAATACTTAAAACTCGTTTGTTTTCGCTGTAAGCATCCAGACGAATGGAGTCAAAGTTATTTTGTCGGGCAAAGTTTTCGGCAAAATCCATCAACTCTTTAGCGATGCCCATTTTTTGAAAGTCAGGGTGTACCGCCATGCGGTGAATAACCATCACTTTCTCGTTTGGGTATTTCCAAACAATGTCTTTGTATTCGGGGGATTGTTGATCGTCAACTGAAATTACTCCGGCAATTCGACCGTCAATTTTTTTTAAATAAAGGGTTTGATTACTGACATCTTGCTCTACATGAGCTATGGTTGGGTAATTTTCATTCCATTGATTTAGACCATTGTCAGCCATGTGTCTGGCACATGATTGCAACAATTCAAACGTTTCCTTTAAGTCGTTTACAGTACCTTTTATCAGGGGCATTAAATTCTCACTTTTTTACGTTGAGTTCTGAATCCATCAATAATTAGATAAACAGCAATTGATCCAACTAAAGCCAGAATTTCAGAATTCTCACTCAAAAATAAGAAAGTTTTATCTGTCCACTCCGAAATTGGGAGACCTTCTGCCCATCCATTTGCAGGAACTTCACCTACAAAAAACACAGAAGACATAAAACCAATTCCCAATAAAATAAAGAGAAGACGAATTGGAAAACTGACCAATGGTTGAGCTTTTTTAGCCGCCACATTTTCCAACTGATTCATAAGCTTGTCAGTAAAATCAATAGGAGCCTTGAGCTCGTTAAAATCCTTCTTCAACAAATCCTTCAATACCTTGTCATCCTTTTCCATCATAACAGTGAATTAATTTCATTTTTTAGCAGTAGCTGCAAAATACCATAAAGCTTCTTACGACTTCGGTGTACTTTGACTTTCACATTTGAAACTGACAATCCGGTGATTTTTGAAATCTCATCCATCGAATGTTCTTCGAGATAAAAGAGGTTAATAACCGCTCTTTCTTCAGGCTTTAATAACTCAAAGGCCCTATCGAGATAAGCTTTTCGATCTTGTTCCTGAATTTGACTCCAAACCGAATCATCTTGGGGTACGTGGCTAATATCTACATCGGTAGTTTCAACTTTTTTCTTTCGGAGGTGATTAATAGCTGTGAAATAGGCAATTTGATAAAGCCAGGTTGAGAGTTTTGAGTCGCCTTTAAATCGACCAAACCCTTTATAGGCTTTAACAAATGTATCCTGTGCTACTTCCTCTGCATCCTCTGCTGATTGGCACATTTTTAATGCCAGCGCATACACCATGTCCTTGTATTCATTGACAAGCGGTGTAAAGCAGGAAGAATCACCTTCCCGCAGGCGTTTTTTAATATGTTCTAACCGTTCTTTTTCCACTTAATTCCTGAGGTTGCTCAGTGAATTACAGGTTGTGTTCTTTTTCCCCCTTTAAGCTTAAAAAGTGGGCCAAAGCCAAAGCAATTCCCCCAAAAATGAAGGAGAAGGTAACGCTGGCAGTAGCATCTTCCATGGCAAACATTTCATGGGTAAGCTGTCCAACTAAAATTCCTATCGGAACCAAAATGAAAAGCAAGGCCGTTCTTAGTTTATTGTACTTTTTCTTTTCATTCTCCTCTCTTGAAGGATCAATTCCGGCTTCAATCATGGCCATTTTTTCTCGATGGGCTGCCGTAATTGAGGTATAGGCAATCCATCCTCCCAACGCCATTCCGGCGAAGGGAATCATTAAAGCTAAATACTGCATAAAAAATGATTAGTGTTTAATTGATTAGTCACAAGAACTATCAATGCGGTTACAGTTTTTGGAAAAAAACTATAAAAAAAATATTTAGAGAGCCCGCTAAGCCAAACAAACTCTATGAATAGCGATAAATTTTATTCCTTCAAAAAGGATTAAAAGTTGAGTACGTTTTCAATTCCTTTTGCCACTTTAGAGGCATCTGTTAACAAGGTAGCTTCCAAAGTAGAGTTTAATGGAATGGCAGGTGTATCAACAGAACCAACAATCTCAATTGGCGCATCAAGGGAAGTAAAGCAGTTTTTTTGAATTTTACCGGCAATACCCAGGGTGAAACTCGCTTCTCTCGACTCTTCTGTTACTAAAACAACTTTAGAGTGCTTTTGCACTGCTTCGTACACTGTTTCTTCATCCCAAGGACTTAAGGTACGTAGGTCAATGATTTCAACTTGTCCAGGGAATTGCTCAGCAGCTTCAGCTGTCCAATAAACTCCTCGTCCGTAAGTAACAACTACCAATGATTCACCATTGTTAATTTTATCTTGATCTGCTTCCTGAACGATACGAGCCTTTCCAAATGGAATGACATAATCTTCGTCAGGTTCTACCGTCATAGCAGCCTCAGTTCCTTTGATCTTACTCCAGTATAAGCCTTTGTGCTCTAACATTACTACTGGATTTGGATCATAGAAAGCCGATTTCATCAATCCTTTCAAGTCTGCTCCTGTAGATGGATAAGCCACCTTAATTCCGCGAATGTTCGTTACAACTGATTCAACTGAAGAAGAGTGATAAGGTCCACCACTTCCGTAAGCTCCAATAGGAACTCGGACAATTGAACTTACAGGCCATTTTCCGTTTGATAAATAATACGAACGGCTCACCTCAGTAAATAACTGATTTAATCCTGGCCAAATGTAATCGGCAAATTGAACTTCAACAATTGGTTTTAATCCTACAGCAGACATTCCAACCGTACTACCAATAATAAAAGCTTCCTGAATAGGAGTGTTAAAGACTCTTTCGTCTCCAAACTGTTGAGCCAAAGTAGCAGCTTCACGGAAAACACCACCTAAACGTCCTCCAACATCCTGACCATAAAGTAAGGCTTCTGGATGTTTTTCCATTAGCTCACGAATACCAAACAAGGCACTATCTACCATTACAGTTGGTTTTTTTCCTGCTGGAACCCGCTCTCCTTTTTCCTCCGTAATTGGAGTAGGGGCAAAGATGAAGTCCTGAATGCTATCCGGATCCGGATCTTCTGAATTCATCGCATTCTCAAACTGCTCTGCAACAGTTGTAGCTACTTCTTTTTCAATTTTTTCAATGGCTGCTTTGCTAATACCAGCTGCGGTAGCCAAATCAATAATTTTTGGATAAGGATCACGTAATGCGTGCTCATCTAAATCATCCCGGTACCATTCTTTACGAACGCCAGATGTATGATGACCTAATAAAGGAACTTTTGCATGAATTAAGAAAGGTCTTCTTTCTTTGCGGATAAGGCCAATTACTTCCTCAATGGTTTGATATGATTCCTCAAAATCACTACCATCAATGGTACGAACCTCAATTCCGTTAAAACCTTTCATATAATGGGTGATATCCTGTGCCCGTGTTTCTTTTGCATTGGCTGAGATATCCCACTCATTGTCTTGTACCAAATACAAAATTGGGAACTGTTTTAAAGCCGCCATTTGAAAGGCTTCTGAAACTTCTCCCTCAGTACAAGATGCATCTCCTAACGAACAAACCACAACTGGTTTATCAGCTCCAAAATCCTCTGCCAAGCCAGTAATTTCTTTATACTGAACTCCCATTGCAACCCCGGTTGTAGGAATTGCCTGCATTCCTGTTGCCGATGATTGGTGAGGGATTTTAGGCATGTCATCCCGTTTTAAACTTGGGTGACTGTAATATGTTCTACCTCCCGAAAAAGGGTCGTCTTTTTTAGCAAATACCTGAAGCATAATTTCCTCAGGCTTCATTCCAATTCCTAACAAAATAGAATCATCCCGATAATAAGGCGAAACCCAATCTTGTGGCTTTAACTGTAAGCCTAAGGCCAATTGAACGGCCTCATGACCTCTTGAAGTGGCGTGCACATATTTTGAAGTCACTTTAGCATTGGCTTCATAAATTTCTGCCATGGTTTTGGCGGTACACATCAATTCCAATCCTTTTTGGATGATCTTTTTTGGAGTTTTAGGTGATTTATTATTTGCCATTTTTGTGGTTGACTTCTTTTTTTGTGCTGTTTCAGGCATAATTGGCTTGAATTTTGGAAGTCCAAATATACGATTTTACAGGCAAGAATACTATTCTTTAAAAGGCTTTAGAACCTCTTATCAAATTAGTGGACTGATGCTCTTTGAATTATTCATATTTTTGGCTCCAAACATTATATCACTATGCGTTACTTATTTTTTACCCTTTTTCTCTTTGCAATTGGTTTACAATCCAACGCTCAGCAGGAGCTTACCCTTGAACAGGCTGTTCTTCAACAATGGGGAAGTTTTTATCCGCAACACACTGCAGCGGTAAAGTGGATTCCTGGAACATCAAATTATTCTTTTGTTTCAGCTGATTATTTAACCTTAAAAAAGGGAAATGTTAAAAATGATAAGGCAGAAGATTTAGTGACTCTGGCAGAGCTCAATGATTGGACCGGAATGACATTTCCATGGATGCGAATAGATCGTTGGAAAGACGAAAATTCGTTTTACGCACACAATGCCGGGAAATTCTTTTTGGTAGATATAGCAGCAAAAAAAGCAACTGCTTTGGTTGAATTGCCTGATGGAGCGGATAATGCAGAAATGTGTTATGAAAATATGCAAGTAGCATATACGGTTGATAATAACCTTTATATCCGAGGTGAAAAAAATGCAGAAAATCGAATCACCAACGAAGAAGCTCATATTGTTTCGGGACAAGCAATTGCTCGTAGAGAGTTTGGAATAGTTGATGGTATTTTTTGGTCGACGAGTGGAAAGTTTTTAGCCTTTTACCAAAAAGATGAAAGCATGGTAGCTGATTATCCTTTGTTGGATATTACAACACCAACTGGAAGCTTAAATTCAATCAAATACCCAATGGCCGGACAAACTTCTGAAAAGCCAAAGGTGGGAATTTATAACGTCGCCTCTAAAAAAACGGTTTACATCCAACCTCGTGGAGCGGATGATGATTATTTAACCAATGTATCTTGGGGACCAAAAGATGAATTTGTTTATGTAGTTGAGGTGAATCGTAATCAAGATCATGCTAAAGTGCAAAAATATAATGCCGAAACTGGTGATTTTGTTGCTACACTTTTTGAAGAGCAAAATGAAAAATGGGTAGAGCCTGAGCATGCTTTACATTTTGTAAATGATAACCAATTTGTTTACATGAGCGAGCGTGATGGATTCATGAACTTATACCTCTATTCGGACAAAGGTGATTTGGTAAAACAATTGACTACAAACAAGTGGGTAGCACAGTCAATTATTGGACACGATGCAGCTGGAAATGTTTACTTTCAGGGAACTGGGGAAAGTCCATTACAAACCAATTATTTTAAAGTAAATATAGGGTCAGGAAAACAAACTGCTCTAACTAATGATGGGACGCATTCAGCAACTTTCTCCGCTGATTTTGCTTATTTCTTTGATGCAATGTCTTCACATGATACTCCCAATTTAGAAGGGATTTATGAAACCAAAAAAAGGAAGAAATTGAGAGAAGTTTTAAAAGCTGATAATCCTTATGAAGGAGTGACAATGGGAACTGCTGAAATTGGGACCATTGAGGCGGGAGATAACGAGACGGTTTTGTATCATCGTTTAATTAAGCCTTCTAATTTTGATCCTTCAAAAAAGTACCCTGTTTTAGTCTATGTTTATGGAGGTCCACATGCACAATTAATTACTGATTCGTGGTTAGATGGTGCTAGCTTGTGGATGTACTGGATGGCTGAACAAGGTTATTTAGTTTACACTGTGGACGGACGGGGATCTGCAAACAGAGGATTTGCTTTTGAAAGTTGTATTCACCGTCAGTTGGGAACTAAAGAGATGGAAGACCAGTTGCAGGGAGTTCAATACTTGCAGTCATTACCTTATGTAGATGGCGAGCGTTTAGCGGTTCATGGTTGGAGTTTTGGAGGGTACATGACTACTTCTTTAATGTTAAGAAATGCCGGGGTTTTTAATGTGGGTGTTGCTGGAGGACCGGTTACTGACTGGTCGTACTATGAAGTGATGTATGGTGAGCGATACATGGATCAACCTTCTCAAAATGTAAAAGGATACAAAGAGAGTAGCTTGATGAATTATGTAGAGAATCTAAAAGGAGATTTGTTGTTGATTCACGGAACCATTGATGATGTAGTAGTTATGCAACATAATTATGCTTTGGTTCAGGCTTTTGTTGAAGCAGGAGTTCAGATGGACTTTTTCCCTTACCCAATGCACAAGCACAATGTAAGAGGAAAAGACAGAGTGCATTTAATGCGTAAAGTATTGACCTACGTTATTGAACATAACAAATAGTTCCACCCACTGTGGGGCTGGATATTCTCTTAGAAAGTCATCTTCCAAACAACAAACGAAACAGTTGTTTGTTGAGCCGAAGTTTTTGCCGTTTAGTTCAAGATTTGGATGAGCATCCAAAAGGTGAACCTGAATTGCAACAATTGTCTGATGTCGTTGAATTGAATCTTCAGTTGCTTAGGGTAATGAGTTGTTGGAAGGTCGTTAGTCTGGCTCGTTTAGGTGAGGATAAAATTTCAGAATCAGATTATCAAAAGGGCTATTTGGAAAGCCAGCAGGAGCTTAAGGCTATTCTGGATTTGTTTGAGCAATTGTATATTAAGATTCTAGAGGAGCCGGAGGTGCTTCAAAATCTTGAACTTAATTATTCATGGATGAGTTGGTATTTTGAGCAATTTGAGGAGAAAATAGAGCGTAAAGGGGGAGAGGTAAACTTTGGAACGGATGTGCGAAATATCATCCATTTTTTGAAAGATCAACCGCCTGATTCAAAAGTGAATTTTTATTTTTTCTAAAGACTAAAAAAGCCGCCCCGATACTTCGAGACGGCTCTTCCATTAAAACAGATTGGTTTTAATTTCCGGTGATTTCAAATTCTGTTCTACGGTTTAACTGACGTCCTTCTGAGGTACTGTTATCTGCAACCGGACGATCTGACCCATAACCTTTGGCCGTTAAACGGTTTTTAGCAATTCCTTTACTAATGAGGTAATTCACAACCGCCTCTGCACGTGATTGAGACAGTGTAATATTTCCTTGAGCCGAACCTGTGTTATCTGTATGTCCTGATAACTCAATTTTCAGGCCAGGAACGTCTTTCATTAGTTTTACCAGTCTATCCAATTCCGCATTTGACTCTGAACGGATGTCCGATTTTCCGGTGTCAAAGAAGACATTTCTAAGGGCAATCTTAGATCCAATTTTGATGTTTTTTAATTCAATGGTTTTGTTTACCAAATTGTATGCACTTCCTGACGGAATGTCAAAGTTCTCAGAGTGGAACAAATATCCATCAGCTTTAACGGCAATTCCATAATTCCCACCAGAGTTTAGCGAAAGAAGGAATTTACCACTTGCACTATTCGTTGTGAACGTTTCAATAATTGATCCGGTACTATTGTCTGTGATTTCAATGGTCGCTTCAACCGCTTTTTTCGTCAAAGCATCAATCGTTTTTCCTTTAAATACTGTCAGGTTTACTGTTTCTGTTACTTGTACAGCTTCCCCAATTGGGTCATTTAGCGGTTTAGCAACCGAAGCCAATAAATAATCCTCTACAGCAAAAGCAGGTTCTTTTTCTGGTCCCCAGAAAGTAACTTTATAAATATCGAATCCACCTTTACCTCCTGGTCGGTTAGAGGCGATATAGGCAAATTTACCATTCGCCGTTGCGGCAAAAAAGTAATCATCATAAGGTGTGTTGATTGGGGCTCCCATATTTTCGGGCTTTGTCCATCCTCCACCTTTTACTTTATATGAAACAAAGATGTCATATCCACCCATTGAATTGAATCCTTCAGAGGCAAAGTACATACGTTTACCATCCGGGTGTAAATAAATTGGCCCGTCGTTAAAGGTCGAACTCACATTCATTTCACGAGTAGGGAAACCATATTCACGGTTCTTTTTGTTTTTAGCTCCAGAGACCATAATATCATACCCATTTTGCCCATCTTTTTTATCCTTTGCATAGTAGATCAACTTATCGTTGAAGTTGTAAGAAGCAAAGATGTCGTTAGATTTAAGGTTGATATTTCTTGAAAAACTAACTGGCTCACTCCATGAATCTCCATGTAAGAAGGCTTCATAAATATCAAAATGAGCTGCATCACCAGTTCCGGTTATTTTACTCATCAACATTTTAGTTCCGTTGTAAGAGTAGTTACTGCAAATGTCATCTTGCTCCGTATTTACTTTTCCTTTCAAAGGTTTTGGCGTTTGCCATTTTCCATCAACCAAGGTCGAAGAGTAAATGTCGTCGTCGTATCTGCCTACTGCATCAGGAGTATGGCCGTTTGGACGATTAGAGGTTAACAGGATTTCTTCTCCATCCATTGTAATGGTTGGCGCGTAATCATCAAATTCAGTGTTTAATTCAGGGACAATGTCCACCCAGGCTCTAACAGGATTTTTACTCAACTTATCTCCCGAAATACACTCCTTTTTACGTTGCTTCACGAATTTTGAAAAACGATCTGCCTTACGATATTCTGCCTCAAACTTTTCGTAATATTCTAAAGCCGATTTGAATTTGCCTTCTAATTGATTTGCCAATCCATAGTAATAATTCATGAATGGATCAACCTCAGGGTTAAGCTTAAATGCCTGTTTAAAGTAAGCTACACACTTTTCTTTGTACGAAGAGTGGGCATAACAAACTCCCATTTTAAAGTTCAATTCTGCTGAGTTTTTATTGAAAGCATAAGCTTTCTCAAAATGCTCTAACGCTTTCCAATAAAACATCTCCGGATCTCTTACTTGAAAAACTTCTGCATTCCCTAAAATGTACTGCTCTGTTCCCAGGTCGAGCTGCTCTTTTGCCTTTTTAAAGCCCTCTTTATCATCTTTAAAGTTTGCGGCTTTGAATTCGATATCCTGTCCAAATGCATTTAATCCTAAGGCCAGGACAATCAGTGAAATATACTTTTTCATTTTAATGTTTTTTGCTGATTAATTTGAACAGTTACCTGATTGGTAAACCTTTCCTTTTTCTGAACCTAATTCTCTTGCTTTACTCCAATCCTCACAAGCTCCATTCATGTCTCTCAACATTTCACGAGCCATTCCTCTATTCACATAGCCATCAGCATTTTTTGGATCGAGTTGAATGCATTTGTCTGCATCTTTTTTAGCTTCTTTAAACTTTCCTTGCTTGAAATAAATTCCAGAGCGATTAGCATATGCCGGAGCATAGGAAGAATTCTTTTCAATACACTTTGTAAAGTCATTCATGGCATCATCCAAACGTCCCATTTGCATATGTGTAACTCCACGATTGTTGTAAGCTAAATAGAAATCAGGATCAATGGCCAAAGCTTTGTTAAATGCCTTTAAAGCCTCATCGTAATTTTTCATTCGTGTTTTAGTAGATCCGATATTGTTCAATACAAAAGCCAAATTGGGATTACGTCTTGCTGCTTCCTCATAATCTTTAACTGCTTGTGGATACTTCTCTAACATTCGGTAACACGATCCTCTATCATTTAGGGCATACGCATCTTCAGGAGCTAGTTCAAGCACTTTAGTGAATTGAGCAATAGCAGCTTCATAATCCTTTTGAATGAATTTTAAAGTTCCAAAATTGTAATAAGCTTTAGGATTTTTAGGATCCAGTTCAATCGCTTTTTGATAGTCCTGTTCTGCTTTCAGGTACTCATTTAAACCTTGGTATGAACGACCTCTTTGGAAATAAGCCTTAGAATAACCTGGCTTTTTCTTTAGCAATTCGTTTAGCGTTTTAATGGCGTCCTTATAACGCTCTGCCATATTCTCTGCGATGGCTTTATTATAAATGGCCGGAGTAAAATTCGGATCTGCCGTAATGGACTCAGAGAATTTATTAATTGCTCCAGTGTATTTTTCTTGCTTAAACAAGGCTACACCTTCATTGTAGGCTTTTTGCGATTTTTCAATGGCTGCATTGGTTTCATTCAGGTTCGCAATGGAATCCTGATAGGCCTTCTCCTCCGGGGTCAGGTCATCCGGCTGCGCAAAAGACGCTAATCCGGCAACGGTAAAGACCAGGGTTATCAAAAGTTTCTTCACAGGTATGTGTTTTTAGTTATGGAGCATGAAAATAAGATTATTGCCTAAGAACCTCATATTGATAAGGACTATACTTATTAACAGCTGTTGAAAACTTATAGCTATTCAAGCCAAAAAAAGTGTCTTTAAGGAATTCGATTAATCCACTTATTTTCTCTTTAGAAATTATGGAAAAGTGATTTTGTTGACATCTCAATACTAGTTAAAGATTTGTTAAATCAACTCAATATCAAGAATTGAACTGAACCAATCTGCTATCATCATGTATTAGATTAAAAACGAAATAAAATGAATAAGACAATCATTACAATCATAGCCTTTATCGTAAGTTTTGGGGCCTTTTCACAGAACAACAAATTTGCCTTTGATTTTTACAACCAAATTAAAGATGGAGATAACATTTTGTTTTCACCAGTTAGTATAAAAGCAGCTTTTGCCATGGCTTATGAAGGTGCAAATTCTGAAACGCAGAAAGAGTTTGAAACGGTCTTTGACTTTAAGGAAAACAATGAACATTATTTTAATGAATTGGAGCAGTTAAAGGATTTGATGTTAATCAGTAATTCAGTTTGGATTCAGAAAGGTTTTAAGGTGTTAGAAAGTTATAAGGACAAGTTGAAGAAGCACTTTAAAACGGATGCTTATACAACAGACTTTGCAGGTGATTCTGAGGAGAGTGCTAAAAAAATGAATGATTGGATCGCTGATAAAACCAATAAAATGATTCAGAAGATGGTTTCTGCATCTCAGGTGACAGATTTTAAATTGGCCTTAATCAATGCGGTTTATTTTAAGCAAGATTGGAGCAAGAAGTTTGATAAAGAGCTGACTAAAAAAGAGAAGTTTTACAATGCAGATAAGAGTACCGTTAAGGTGGATATGATGTACGCGAGAGAGCATTACAGAGCATATGAAGGAAATGCAGAAAAGGTGGTTGAGATCCCATATAAGGATGACAGAACCTCTTTATTAATAATTCTTCCTAATAAGATGAGTTCTTATAAGCTAAAAGAAGAAGGATATATGAGTTTTTTGAGAAGCATGTATCGAAGAGAAGTGATACTTCATTTACCGAAATTTACTTTTGAAACTCCAACTTTTGAATTAAAGCCTGATCTGGAAAAAATGGGATTGAATTTGGCATTTTCCAACGGAGCTGATTTCTCAGGAATGCGGGAAGAAAGAGATTTAAAAATTGGAACCGCTCTGCACAAAGCTAAAATTATTGTGAATGAGGAAGGAACCGAGGCTGCTGCTGCAACCGTCATCGGAATAAAGACTACCTCAGCGATTTCAATAACTCCACCAGAACCTCTTGAGGTGAGAGTTGATAAACCATTTTTTTACTTCATTAAGGATAATTTGACCAATAATATTTTGTTTATGGGACGAATGAATAAGATGGAGGAAGCAGAATAGGAGATTCGTGTCAACTTATGGAAGAACGATTTTTTTTGAATAGGTGGAGATTGAAGTAGAGATCGAAAGGATATAAACTTTGCTGTCCAGGTGGGTAAGATCCAAGGTAGTCTTTTTACCATTTAATGGTTTTTGGATGACCTCTTTTCCATCAATTGAGTAAATGCTAAGAGTTCGTTGTTCTTCAATATGATTGACCACATTTATTTCCAGTTGTTTATCATTTATTGTTTTGATTGAGAATAAATCTTCAAAACTTTTGTTTTCGGTCAAATTTGCGGTACAATTATTTTCAGCTAAAGGAGTTGGATCACTAGTCTGTAACCATCCGGTATTGCATCTGACATAACTATTATCCGGAGACAAGGCAGGTAATGTAATCGAGTCTATTACCGTTATGCCATCACTTTCATAAAGGCCTAAAAATTCTCCTCCCGAAGCTAGTTTGAAATTAGTATGAAAAATACCTTGATCTTCTTGATCATCAGCCCATAATAGAAAGTAGCCATTGGGAGGAATAAAAGTTGATGGATCTCCAGTTGGAATGGACCATGTGTCAAGTTGATCTTTTAAAATCAAACCACCAATTTCCAAGCTGTCTGCTGTTGGGTTATGAATCTCAATCCAATCATCAAATTCCCCCATATTATCAGCTATGGTAAAACTATTGGAAGATTGCATTTCACTAAGAACAACTTGTCCAATAGATGCTATACACTGTGTTGTAAATAAAAGAGCAAATAAATACTTCATCAAAAATTGTTTCGCTAAAACTAGGGTTTATTTCGTTTCATTTACATAGTTAGAATGTCCATCGTTTCATTCAAAATGCACTTCAGGATGAAACATCCAACCAACACAAATCAAGGAGTTTGAGTTTTTATCATCTTCAAATAGGATCTTTGATTTGTTTTCAAATTCCAAAAAGGTTGTTTCCACTTTTTTATACTTGGTGTATTGGAGTTGTTCTGATTTTAAAATCACCTCTGCTTCCTTGAGTGTTATTCCATATCTGAACAGCCAAAAATCAATACTTATATCTACTTTAAAAGCCCCTTCAAAGGTGTTTTTGTAATTGTAGGAGTCATTTTGAAAAGCGGATAGTTTGTAGACTTTACTGGAATCAAAATAGTTAATGAACCAAAACTCATAGCTGTCATAAGTGAGGAAGTGGACATTGTAATCGTCATTAGGATTATCACTATCATATTCCCCAACAGGTTTTCCTAAAAATGCGATTACTTCATCAATAGTTTGTCCAAGCCTAATTTCACCAAACATACTTTTGGTAAAAATATCTCGTAGGTTGATGATAGTTTTGGACATTCGGTTTTATTGAGTTGATTCAAGAGGTTCAACATACACAAGTGGGGCACTAAAAGAACCAGAGAATGTTGTTGCTCCGGTAGTACATGAAAAAGTACCGCAGGCTTCTTGTTCGGTTAAAGCATGTAAGTTAACGGATGCGTCTGTTACAATCATTGAGGACGAAACTTGTCTCCCTTCTTTATTGGAAAGAATCCAGAATTTAGCTGCTGAAGCATACAATTTATTATCTGAATTGTACGATCCGAGAAAAAGGCTATCAGTATTCATTAGGTTGAGTTTGACTGCTATTTCATCTCCATGCATTATTGGATCCTCCAAATCGGAAGACAGAAATTCATCTTTTTTACTCTCACTAATAAAGTATATTGAAAGAAAGGTTCCATTGTTATATAAATGAGCAATGGAAGAACTTAAGATGGAAAAGTCAAAATCGTTATAAATTGAATTTGATGGGTTGGTAGAATGAAAATCAATGAAAAAAGTACCCTCACATTCACCATTAGATCCAGGGTAAATGATGGTGTCTTTCGTAGGGTAATCTACCTCGATCTTTATGTTTGTCGAAATTTCAACTGTTGAATCATTCTTTACTTTAACAGGCTCAGATGTTGGTTCGTTTTTCGTTTGACATGATCCAAGAGCCGTAATGATAATAGTTAGGAATGAAATTTTAAGCGTTAAGTTCATGCTTTAGTCTTTAATAATTCTTTCACCATTCTTTTCATGATTCGCTTCATATAAATTCGATGTACTGGCCGAACAAAGAAGAAATAAACCCTTCCTAAAAAGTTATGAATGACCACCGTTGTGGCCAATTCAATAATGTGATTATTCTCTTTTTGGTAACTGATAAAGGAGAATAAAAAGTCCAAATGCTTGTCTTTTTGACCCGTTAATAACTCCGTTTCATTTCTGTCGAGAACTTCAAAGATGGCAATGCTATCACCTACATCCCCTTGGAACTCGTTTATCTTTTTTTCTCGTTCTTCTTCACTCGTTTTTGGTGCCGTTTTTAGTCCTATAAATCTGGCAACAGACTCTCTAAAAAGGAGCATTTTGGTAAAGAAGGATGGAAAAGACTTAAAAAAAGCAATCATGCAATCTTTTGGAGCAATAGGTTTATCAAAAGAAGTCGTCTCCATTTGAAAGACATCCAGATAGTCAATATCCTTGCTGCGCTTTGCAATGAGGTAATTGTCGTCTAGTGTAACTTCGATTACTTTCATTTTGGTTACATATAGAAATTATCAAGGGTACAATTTAACTAACCAATGATAATAAAGCACCATTTTTTTTATTCTATTTTCTTTTTTAATGATGTAGGTTAGATGGGTAGCTTCATTTTGAGTATACCGAATTAAAGTTCCTTCTCTGAACCAAATAGGCTCACTGTATTGAGGGGTACGAAGGCTAATGTCCTTTATCCTTGCAACCCATAAAATGGTGAAAGAAGAGTCTGTCTTATTTCCATTTATAGAAAGCCTGTTATTTGATTGCTCACTATTTTTCTGGATGAGTTTATTGAATGATGTTTCAAATTTTTGTTGAACAGAATTTCTTTTGAGTTTTTTACGAGAAAGCTTATTGAATGATTGTTTCCATTCGGAGTCTAAAAAGGCACGATCACTACCAAATTTATAAATGGTATCAAAATAGCCGTCCACTTCAAAAAAGGTGCTGTCGTTTAAGTAATGTTGAGCCTCTGATTGATGGGGTATGAGTAGTAGAAAAAATGGAAGAAAAAATTTCATGATAAGTGGGGTTCATGGATGAATCATAACGATTTTGTGCATGGAATGTAACACTTTAAGTCGAAAACTATTTGATCAATTTAGCCATCACTTTGTCGTATCTGCTGTCCATACACGCGCTAATATCTGTTGTCATGAAACGGCCATTGAGAAATAAGCTAAAAATGGTAGCCGGACTTGGACAGTTTTGGGCTTCTTCCATGGTTTTTAGTTTAATTACTTTTAGTGGAAGCTTTCGTTTTTTAGCGGTTTCTACTAATGACTCTTTCGCATGAAATTCCGCAAAGGGACATCGATTGGAATAGTAAACAACAATTCCGTTTTTATCAGGACATTCTCCACTTATAACAGTGTTGTTGAATTGTGGGTTTTGAGCTGTGTCGTTGAATTTCATCGCCAATAAGCTAAATCCACTGGAGATTCTTTCAACCTCTTCAAATCCTTGTTTTAAAAACCATTTAGTATCACTCATAAAATGAAACTTTTTGGTGCCAACAATGGTTACCAAACCATCTTTTCCCTGTCCTTTTGCATTTTCAATAGCGGTTTTTAAAAGCTCTTTTCCATATCCATTTTTCTTGTATTTACCTGACACCCAAAAGCAATTAATGTTTAAATAGTTAGGGGCAGAAATCGGAACCCATGCTTTTTCTGCTGGCCCATATTCTATAAATACCTTTGCTCTTTCATCAATTCGTTTGAAGACATAACCATTATTAAACTCTTTTGCCAGCCAATCTTTTTTAGCTTGATAACTATCAGCACATTTTTTGTCGGATATGGCACAGCAAATATGCTCGTTGGAAATGTTGTGTGGGTCCAGGTCAATAAATGGTTTCATTGGATGTATTTATTTAAAGATCATCATACTTATAAAGATAGGAGCTTTGAGCATAAAAATGACAGGTCAAATCATGACTCTAATCACCTTTTAAGAAGTATCGCATTAGCTTAATCCAATATCCAGTCAAAAGCTGGACTCATGATGAGTAAAATGTCAATGAAGAATATGAATAGACCAAAAATGACTACCCCTCTATTAATAGATTGTAGTTGGAAGATTTTGTTGAATAAAACAGCTATGGGCCAAACACAGATTGAGTAAAATAGTGTTATGGTGGTGAAGAGAATTAACTTTCTGTCCGGGCCATTGATAGAAATTATTTCAGAATCGCCATAATGAGGAAAATGACCAATTTGAATCCAGCCCATGACGATAAAGTAAATCCAAATAATTCCGCTGGCTAATAGTAATAAAGTAGAGAGCGAAATAAGAATTTTTAGAACCGGACTGATGATATGGGTTTTGTAATTCATTTCGCAATTAAACACGCATTTTAAAAGGAAATGTTGTGTGTTATTACTAGATGTTTTCCTTACTTATCTGGTCCAGGGCTTCACGGATTGGTGCTTCATCAACATCTAGATTAGCTGCTAAGACACTTAATCCTTTTTTATAAATAAGAAGGACTTCATTCCATTGTTCACTAGTTCCCTTGCTCAAAAAGTCCTCTAACTTAAACGGATAGTTATAAAGATTACAATCTACGCATTGACCATATTCTTTAATCCAATCCTCCCTATTTTCATGGGGATGAAGCTTTATAGAAACATAACCGTATCCACCCACATTGACCTTTTTAGGGATCATTTTAAATAGTCGGTCTTCAATTTTGGAGTAAATCGAATTGAATGGTTTCAGTTTTTCTAAGGGTAAAGAATTATCTGGTGAAGCGGATATGGTAAATCTATTCAAGTACATCTTCTTTCAAATATAACTACATAAATGGGGTGATGCTCCTTGGATATTATCTTAAATACCATGCGGCTCTAATTCCGGCAGAATACAAACGTTCATGAATTGGAGCCTCAATGATCGGTAGAGTACTGAATTTGAATTGTGGCCCAAATTCTATTGCCGTTTTCATTTGTCCGGGCCTCCATTGAAAATAGACTCCGGCCATCCCTTGGCCTGAATAATTACTTAATTGACGGGCAGTATCATAGTCTATTTGTTTTGTATGTCCCCAGTCCCATATCGTTCGAAATGAAGAGGTGATGTAAAAGTTGTTGATATAACCCAACTGCATTTTCAAACCATTCTGTTTTCCGAGTTTCAATTGGTAACCAACAGTGATAGGAATATCAATGTAATGATAATTAATCCACGATTTCACCTCTGCTGATACGACATTAGTCACGATTGTACCGTTGTCATTTTCATGAGTTACAAGGGTGAAGTTATTTTGAGATCTGTAACCTTTATTTGAATATTGCATTCCCGTTTCAACCGTGAAATGATCTCCAAGGAGAAGTCCAAAATCAATACCGGCAGTGGCTCGTGGAGCAGATTTTTCAATTTCATTACGAAAATCAATGATACTTTCTCCAATCCCAAATTCATCACTGTCGAGTGTTAATGTACGATATGACCAATCAAAAGAAGCTGATGGGCCGTATTGTAATTTGACGTCAATTTGCGTGCTGCTAATGAATGGAATTGAGCAAAGCAGTACAAGAATAAGATTCTTCATGATAGAGATGAATGTAGTTTTGAGTTCCCTATCGTAAACTAAAATCTATTTCAATTATTATATCCTTGCTTTCTTTTCAAAATTTGGCAATGGATAGTAGATGTCGTTTTGAATTTTGAAAATAAGAGGGTTATCTTAAATACCATGCAGCTCTAAGTCCCACAGAGTAGAGGCGTTCATGGATAGGAGAATCGACAATGGAAAGAATGCTGAATTTAAATTGAGGACCGATTTCGATGGGTGTTTCCATTTGACCTGGTTTCCACTGAAAATAAATTCCTCCCATCCCTTGAGCTGAGTAGTTACTCAGTTCACGATTAGAATCGTAGTTTTTTTCTTTTGTTCCATTTTCATAGTTAAACCAGGCGCGATACGAAGAAGTGAGGTAAAGATTATTAATGTAGCCCAATTGAAATTTTAAACCATTTCGTTCACCTAAATTAAATTGGTATCCAATGGTTATGGGAATGTCGATGTAGTGATAATTGATCCATGCATTTACATCTACCGAAGAAATTTCCTCCACATAGGTTACACCATCTACAACATATTGGAAAAAAGTTGTATAAATGTTTTTGTGTTGGTATCCTTTATTGGAATAATGGACAGCTGTTCCCATTGAGAAATGATCTCCAAAAAGAAGCCCGAAATCAAACCCTACAGTGGCTCTTGGAGCAAACTTTTCTTTTTGATCACGATCAAAAATGATACTTTCATAAATACCATCATACCCATTGGCAATCTTTAGTGAACGATACGACCAGTCTAAGGAAGCTGATGGACCATATTGTAATTTGATATCCACTTGTGCATGAGTAGTAAAGGATAAGAAACCGAGTAGGATGAAGATGAAATTTTTCATTTAGTTAAAATCTGTTTTTAATAGTATGTCTTTTTCTGCGAAAATGTAACTCAAAGACTAATTGCTCCTTCAAGGACTGCGTCTATCACTTCTTTCATTACATCGCTGTGCGATACCTTGCTTGTGAAGATTTGAACTTTTTTGCTTTTTAAGAAAGCTAATTCTTCAGCCGTTAATCGTCCCACTCGTTCATCTTTCTCCGAGTAAAAGAAAAGGACATTAGAAAGGTCTTTACCAGCCAATAATTGGGGGTAATTAAAACTGCCAATAGTTCCTTTTAGAATTTGCCGAACTTTATAGTGTCTTACTTCTTCGGTGCTATATTCATCGTCATCATCCTTATCAGCAACGAATTTTTTTCCAGCTTTTTTATAGCTTCCATTTCGTCCAGCTAAAAAAGTTTGAATGGCCAATGGGTTATCAATAATTCTGCCTGCCGAAATAACATAAGAATCAGCGGATGGAATATGATGCGCCAAACAATGGATTACACAAAATGCACCGTACGAATGACCAATGACAATTACCGTTTTGTTTCGGTTTTTAAAATATTGAACAGCTCGAAAAAGGATCTCAGAGGTTGTCTTAATTTCCTGATTGGCGATCTTTTTGGTGAAATCCCCCTCAAAATCAAATAAAGCAGAGTTTAGTGTTTGGGCTTGATGAAGATGAACAATGTTTTTGCGCTCATAATTGGGAAGATAACGCCAAATCACTTTTCCTTTTTTCTCAAAACTCAAATGGTCTTTTGGCCCTCCCTGACACAAAATAAGCACCGTGTCACTATTCTCCATTCCTTCTGATAACCACAATTGGGTAGTGTCTTCCGGTAAAATGGTTTTAGGATAAGCCTCGGCTGCCAGGGAAGTCCCTCCAGCAAGTATCAAATAAAAGAGAAATAAAAAAGGAAACTTCATTGGGTTCTCAGTTTCAATTTAGTTCAATGTAATCAGGCCAAAGCTCTAATTTTGTCCATGATGGTATTTGCCAATTCATTGGCTTTTTCTTCAGATGCACTTTCCGAATAAATTCGGATAATTGGTTCAGTATTACTCTTTCTCAAATGAACCCATTCGCTACCAAAGTAAATCTTTGTTCCATCAATTGTGTCGACTTCATTCCCCATTGCACTATATTCTTCGGCAATCGACTTTAAAATTCCATCCACGTCCATTCCTTCTTCCAATTGAATTTTGTTTTTAGAAATGGTGTAGTTTGGATATTGAGCTCTTAGTTCTGAGACAGAAATTTGGCGTTGAGCTAAATAGGTAAGGAATAAAGCTGTTCCTACCAAAGCATCACGTCCGTAATGCAAGGCTGGATAAATTACCCCTCCATTTCCTTCACCACCAATTACAGCATTGGTCTCCTTCATTTTTGTGACCACATTTACTTCTCCAACTGCTGCAGCCGAGTAATTGCAACAATCATATTTCTCAGTCACTTCTCTTAACGAAATAGTAGAGGATAGATTAGAAACCGTATTACCTGGGGTATTTTGTAAAACATAATCTGAAATAGCAACCAAAGTGTATTCTTCCCCAAACATAGAACCATCTTCACACACAAATGCTAATCGATCTACATCCGGATCAACCACAATTCCCAAATGAGCTCCAGTTTCTTTTATTTTAGCCGAAATGGCCGTTAAATTTTCTGGTAATGGTTCAGGATTATGAGGGAATTCACCTGTAGGATCACAATACAATTCAATCACTTCTTTAACCCCAAGAGCATGAAGCAAAGCCGGAACAAAGATTCCTCCAGTTGAATTGACACCGTCTACGACGATTTTAAAATTGGATTTTCGGATGAGTTCAATGTCAACCAAATCCAAATTACGAATAGCTTCTACGTGCTTTTCAAGGTAAACCTCATGTTTTTTATAGGATCCTAAATTATCTACTTCTGCAAAATCAAAATCCTGCGCCTCAGCTAGAGCCAAAACCTCTTTTCCATCGGCATCTGAAATGAACTCTCCTTTTTCATTTAGAAGTTTTAATGCGTTCCATTGTTTGGGGTTATGGCTGGCGGTAATAATAATTCCACCTTGTGCATTTTCCATCGGAACTGCTACTTCAACTGTTGGGGTAGTTGAAAGGTCCAAATCAATGACATCAATTCCCATGGCTTGCAGTGTAGAAACCACAAGATCCAAAATCATTTTTCCCGAGATACGGGCATCACGTCCAATTACAATTTTTGTTTGTTGTCCCTGATTACGATTTTTAATCCAGGCTGCGTAGGCAGATGCGAATTTTACTGCATCAATAGGGGTTAATGCTTCACCAGATTTTCCTCCAATGGTACCTCTAATTCCGGAAATTGATTTTATTAATGTCACAGTTTTTCGTTTTATAGCAAATATAATTGAAATAGGTGCGTTATGTAGTGAAACCTTTAAGGGTTTTGAACATAAAAGTTCTGATAGTTTTTTCGATAAAAAAACCTAAGTCAAATTTGTAGTTTCAATTTAATTTGTATTATTGCAGAGAAGTTCTAGGGAACCATTCAGGTTCTCACGTTTTTCTTTTTTTATTTCACAGAATATTTTTCACACTAATATTATTGTATGACAAGTACGGAGTTAAGCTCTAAGAAGGTAGATGAATTGGTTGCTATTGCCAAGCAGCTAGGGTTAAAAGTTACAAAAGGCTTAAGGAAGAAGGATTTGATTGATTTGATCAGTAACAGTGGAGCATCTGGCCAGTCAGAAACTAAGGTGGAAAAACCGGAGGAAAAGAAAGAAGAGTCTAAGGAAGAAGGAAAGGAGCCAAGAAAGCGCAGAAAGCGAATAAAAGCTGAGCCAAAAGGGGAGAAAGGAGCTGATTTGTTTTCAGATCAGGATCAGAAAAAGGAAGGACCGAAAGAAGCAAAAGCTGAAAAAGCTGTTGAAGAAGTAAAGAGAGAAGATAAGGCCCCTGCTGAAAAGCAATCAGAGAAAAAGACGGATAATAGAACTAACAACAGAGACAATAGAGATAATAATAAGGGAGGCGACGATCGACCAAAGCATAAAAATCAGAATAACAACAATAATCACCACAATAACAACAACCATAAAAAGAACAATGGACAGCATAACAAGCGTTCGCAAGAAGATTTTTATGGGTACAACTTTGATGGTTTAGTTATTAGTGAAGGTGTGTTGGATATGATGCAGGATGGATATGGATTCTTGCGATCATCTGATTATAATTATTTACCATCTCCAGATGATGTATACGTTTCTCAATCACAAATCAAGCGATTTGGATTAAAGAAAGGAGATACCGTTAGAGGTGCTATTCGTCCTCCAAAAGAGGGAGAAAAATACTTCCCTTTAATTACGGTTGAGAGTGTAAACGGTCGTGAACCAAGTTTTGTAAGAGACCGTGTTCCGTTTGAATATTTGACACCTCTTTTCCCAAATGAAAAATTTAAAGTAACAGGTCATAAAAATGAGTCCATGTCAACTCGAGTAATGGATTTGTTTGCACCAATTGGTAAAGGACAAAGGGGAATGATTGTAGCACAGCCAAAAACGGGTAAAACGGTTTTATTAAAGGATGTTGCTAACGCTATTGCAGCCAATCACCCTGAGGTATATTTGATTGTTTTGCTAATTGATGAAAGACCGGAAGAGGTAACTGACATGGCCCGATCAGTAAATGCTGAGGTGGTGGCATCAACTTTTGATGAACCAGCTGAAAAGCATGTAAAACTGGCTAACATTGTTTTGGAAAAAGCCAAAAGAATGGTAGAGTGCGGACATGATGTGGTTATTCTATTAGATTCTATCACTCGTTTGGCAAGAGCATACAATACTGTTCAACCAGCTTCTGGTAAAGTATTATCAGGTGGGGTTGATGCAAACGCATTACATAAACCAAAGCGTTTCTTTGGTGCTGCCCGTAAAATTGAAAATGGTGGATCGTTAACCATTTTGGCAACGGCATTAACCGAGACAGGATCTAAGATGGATGAGGTGATCTTTGAGGAGTTTAAAGGAACAGGTAACATGGAGTTACAGCTCGATCGTAAAATCTCTAACCGTCGTATTTATCCAGCGATTGATATTTTAAGTTCAGGAACACGTCGTGAGGACTTGTTGATGAGCAAAGATGCTTTACAACGAATCTGGATTTTGAGAAAATACCTGGCTGATATGAATCCAGTGGAGGCTATGGAGTTCATCAAAGAGCGTATGGAAGGAACCCTGTCTAATGAGGAGTTCCTAATTTCAATGAACGGTTAATTCCTAGATAAGATCATTTCATGAAAAAACCAAGTGTTTTATTCCTATTGGGAATTGCCTTTTCTTGTGCACCACCTGCGCCTTCTGGCTCGGGAGAGATGAAAATTACTTTTGATGAGGAGAAAATTCCACTTAGTTTAAGAGCTGATTCTGAAATAGAGTTAAAAGGTTCTCTCAACACCATTGATATGGACTATAAATGGACCTATACCGTTCCGGATAAAGAAGTATTCAGTGTTGTTCGATCAGATGGAAAAGAAGAAAAGTTTGTAGGGTCTAATTTTGACGCGAAGTTCTTTTTTTACTCAAAGTTATTGACGGTTGAATATCTTGATGATGATAGTTTAACGCATCTCAAACACTACAACAATCCTATTTCATGGACCTCTGAACCTGTTAAATAGGCTTCTGTAAATCTTTCTAGCGAACTAACACCCAAAGAATACCTACACCTAGTGCTAGGCTGATAAGGATGTTGAGGATGGCCATGGTCAGTAATCCGTCCTGAACAAGACGAACGGTTTCTAAACTGAAGGTTGAGAAGGTTGAAAAACCTCCACAAAAACCAATAATAACAAGGTACTTTACCCATTCATGAGAGGCCATTTTTTCTTTTAGTAAAAAGAGAGTGATACCCAAAACTAAACAAGCTAAAAAGTTGGCTGCTATGGTCCAAACGGGGAACTTTCCTTGATAAAACTGCAATGAAAGTCGACCCACACCATAACGGCTAAGGCTTCCCAATCCGCCTCCCAGAAAAATAAGTCCTATGGTGCTTAAAGTTGACATTGTTTACGAAGATAATGGCTTTAGGGGGACAAACCTTTTTCTCAAATGATGAATTCCAAAACCAATAGCAAACCCAAGTATTCCTCCGCAAACCACATCTGCCGGATAATGAACACCCAAATAAATACGACTGTAGCCGATTAATGCGGCCCATACAAACAAAAGAATCCACCATTTGGAGTAGGAGCGAAACAGGAAGAAAAAATAAGTAGCCAAGGCTCCAAAATTAGCAGCATGGGAAGAAACAAAACCATATCTTCCTCCGCGATACTCTTCGCCATTTGGTTTAAAGACGGTATGTACCAAATCACCTATTTCGGTATTATGAGTAGGCCGAAAACGTTGAAAAACATTCTTAAATAAACGAACCGAGATTTGATCAGCAAATAGAATACAGAGTGCTGCTCCCAGTACTAATACCAAAACTCCTTTCCATGAATATTTTTTATAGGTATAGTATAGAAAGAACATGAAAAGTGGAATCCATAAAATGGTGGAGCTAATGTACCACATCACGGTATCCATTGTTGGACTGTGAATTCCGTTAAAATAGAGGAATAAATCCCGATCAATATGTTCGATTGATTCTATCATTAATACCTGCTACATCCATACGTGAAATATACAGATAAGGTACAATTCAATCCAATAAATTTAAGGCCAATCCCATCTTGCTCTGTGTCCACGACAATCAAAATGCAAACTCATTTGGCCTGGGTATAGCCCCAAACCTCCTTTATTCCCAACAATATCTTGCAGTAAGTCATACAAAATGGCTTTATCATCTAAATTGGACTTTCCATCTTTGTTAACATCATCTACACCAATATCAATGGCACGACCAAACATGTGCTGACTGTATTTAGCACCGTTTACAGATTTGTTTTTATTGGGATGACGATGGCTGTTACGAATGTGGAAACCGTAGGGATTATAACCTTGTTCATCCAAGCGATGAATGAGTTCAAGCATCATATACAAAACTTCTTTGTCGATTAACCAAAACTGCATACGTTTGGCTCCAAGGTTTTTTAGATTTTGTTTATAGAAATAATCCTTGGCCAGGAAATCCCTTACACGATAATGACCAATTACTTTGGTATAAATCTCATCTCCGCTAATGGCATAGTACGAACGACTGCTCAATTCCTTTTCAAATTTCCGTTCAGGATCTGTACTGTCCTTATACTCCTCGGTTAATTGAGCATAGGGAATTTCTTCAAAGGAGTTTAAAACACTGTCAATACCTGCACGGTTCAGCACATCGGGCTGGGGATTGGCTTTGTCAAACTTTTGTTCTTCGCTTAATTTTTTGCACGAAAATACCAGAAGAACAAGTCCCAGCAAATAATATGGTTTCATTCATTTAGGGTTTGAGAAAGCTAGAGGGAGTTACTTTCGGTTAGCAACACCAAAGTATGAAATGAGACCTAAAAGGTTTATTAACAGTTGTTAAAAGCTGATTTGTTTAGGCTTTATTAACCTAATTTTTCATAAAAAGACTGGAGGAGATTTGACCGTTTTTATCTTGTACCACAAAATTGTAAATGCCACTTTCCAGTTCAGCTAGATTAATCAAGCCATCTTCACTGTAGGCCTCTTGTACAATTCGGCCACTTAAGTCCATGATCTTAAAATCAAAGTCGCTTAAACTAATTTGAATTTGAGATTCTGCAGGATTCGGATAAAGGGTCCATTGAACTGATTCATTTTCTTCTAAGCCTACACTGCAAACTGAAGTTCCAAATGTAATTGACGGAGCAACGGATCCGGTATTTATGCCTAATGCTCCACCTGGAGTGTTAAATGTTAAGGTACCTTCCATAATTCCAAGGTTAGAACTAGCTCCTACTACAAAAATGTATCCACTACCTCTTACCGTATCATCAGCATTGGCATTAGACCAATCATTTTCAACACAGAGGTAACCATTACAGTCAAAAGTAGCATCGGAAGTTTGAGTGTTCCAGTTAGCAAAATTGTTTCCAACATAAAGCTGTCCGTTGTTGATGAATACCCCTTGATTGTTATGATTATTCTCAACATTTACAGTTCCGTCATTGGTCCATTGCTCGTTTTGATCGGTTAAAAGGTCATAAGTGGTTAATTCTCCCGTATTGAGAACAGTTCCTTGTGTCCACATACTGTCAAGAGTTATAGATCCATGATTTTCCAATTCTCCTGAATCCAACCAAATGTCATTACAATCAATAGTTCCATGGTTAATCAATGAACCTCCATTACAGTAAATGTCCAGGCCTGCTCCGTCGTCAGATAAAGAAGCTCCGGAATTAACGGTAATTCGACCACTGGAAAAAGGAATTCCAAAGTCAACCATAGTGACATCATGGTCTATAACGAGTGAATCTCCATCTGTTGGTATACCAACAGGAGTCCAGATAAGTGGATTAAAAAATGAACCATCCATAACCGTTGTTCGGGTTTGGGCGAAGGAAAGGGATGACAATAAAATTGAACTAAGTATAAGTATCCTCATGAGCGCTGTTTAGCTTAAGACGTTCTTTGGAGTAGTGGGGTGGCTTGAGAAAGAGGAGAAGTATTTGGGCTTCAGCTTTTAAGCTATTTCTCTAATTTCAAACGGAATTTCAATTCTGGTTCAACTTTTGAAAGAGAAGCTGGTCGTTGAATAGTTTTATAGCCCGATTTTTCGACTGAAATGTTGAGAGAGTCGGTATTTTCTACTTTTAAATCAAAACGTCCGTCAGCATCGGTGTAAGTTGTTCTGATTTCTTTTCCAGTGGCGTTGACGAGTCGAATTTTTACCGCTCCTGCTGGTCGATTACTTTCGTCCAGAATAACACCTTTTAGGGAACGATGAAAAACAATGGGGTTTTTCAGATTAACTCCATAAATATCGTCACTTCCTTTTCCTCCTTCACGGTTAGAAGCAAAGTAAGCCCGCTTAAGGTCCTTGCTCAATACAAAGGAAAAATCGTTTCGAGAACTGTTGATTGGAGTTCCAAGGTTATGCACAGAGCCTATCGTATTATCGGCATTGAGTTGACAAGCAAAAATATCCTGACCACCCAATCCTATTTTTCCGTCGGATGAAAAGAAGAACATGCCGCCATTGGGATGAATGAAAGGAAATATTTCATTACCAGAGGTGTTGATATGATCTCCTAAATTTTCGGTTGACCCACATTGCATATCCCCAGAAATGGAGCAACGGTAAATGTCATAACCTCCTTTTCCCCCTGTTTTATTGGATGAAAAATAAAGTGTTTTTCCGTCGGCTGATAAAGAAGGATGAGTAAAAGAATAACCTTTTTCATTAATGTTTAAGGCTTGTGGTTTAGTCCAGCCTTTTCCACTTCGTTTTGACCAGAATAATTGAAGGTGATAGAAACCTTCTGAATCTTTTTCGGAACTGTTAGCGGTGAAAATGATCAAATTTCCATCTCCACTAAATGTAGCAGGGCCGTCGTGACCTTTTGTTCTGAAGGCTTTATTAAAAGGACGAGGATAAATGAAGTTGAGTGTGCTGTCATACAAATCGGCATAATACAAATCCAAAAATGGTAACTGAGTGGCATTGTATTGTCGTTTGATAGATTTGAAAGATTCACGGCTTGATGTAAAGACAACTCCGTCCCCAATAAAAAAGACCCCAAATTCCTGATGAGCCGAATTATACGGTAAATGGACAATCTCAAATTGATCGTTCGTGTCTAACAAAGGAACATGTGCTGTGGGATAAGCAATGTAGTCGTTAACTATGGCATTGTTTTTTTCCTTTTTGGCATATTTCTCCATCCATTCAATGGACTCTTCGTATTCGGTAAGTTCACGGAGTAAAAAGGCGTAACGCAATAAATCCTCAGGAGTATGATCTTCCATTTCAACAATACGGCTGTAGGCTCTTTGAGCATTGGCTAAATCGTTAATCTTCCAATATGAATTGGCCAGGTTACGTTGTGCTTTAGCATTACCATGTTCTAAATCCTCATACAACTCAATGACCTTTGGATAGTTGAAATTATCGTAAGCCTCCTGCGCTTTTAAAGCGACATCCAGTTCCGACTTTTGGCCATTGGCATTAGCGGAGAAAAACAGTAGTATGTAGAACAGTTTTTTCATTAGAATGGTGCCGGAGATTCAATTTTACCTTTGTTTTTAAAACGGAAATCGTAGCGCAACATAAGTTCATGTCCTCCACCATTGTAACGTCCTGTATTTACTCCATACGACCAATCAAAGGAATATCCCACCGAAAATTGATCTGAGACTTTGATCCCGGCTAATACTCCTGCTGCATCAGCGGTTCGGAACATAGGTCCTAACCAAATTTTATTATTGAAATAAAAGAGGGCTGTAATGTCCAATTGTGGCTTAGCTCCTTCGGCAATTTTTAAAAGAGTGGATGGACGTAGTTGAATGTTCTTGTCTTTTGATAATTCAATAACTCCTCCCGAAATAATGTAGGTGTGACGGCTTTCACGAGCAAAGTTATCAGAACCATTTGCATTTGCGGAGAACTCATTTCGTAATAAATACGGAATCCCCAATCCGAGATAGAATTTAGGGCTGGAGTAGTAGAATCCAAAACCGAGATTAGGCAATATTTGGTTTTGGGCATTGGTTTGAAATTTTGGATCATTGATTTGATCCAGCTCTAATTCGGTAAGTTTATTGGAACGGAATTTAAGTCCCGCTTTTAGTCCAAGTGCTAATTTCCCTTTTTTACTCACTTTTATTTTAACTGCAAAGTCTCCAAAAACAGAAGAGGTATTAGTTGGCCCAATTTTATCATTCATAAAAGTTAGTCCGGCCCCAGCTTTGTTTTGAAGAATAGGGCTGTGTAAATTGATAGTTTGTGTATGCGGTGCACCATCAAAATTCACCCATTGCGAGCGATGTAAAGCAGTAGCTGATAAAATGTTTCTACTTCCTGCATAGGCAGGGTTGACCGATAATGTATTAAAAGAATAATGTGTGAACATAGGATCCTGTTGAGCCTTTAAGGAAAAACTCAGAACAATGAATATTATGGTTAATAATTTTTGCATTATCGTTGGATGTAAACAAAACCTTTGGTAGGTTCTATTTCGTCTCCGTCGGCATTAGTTTGGTTAGGTTCAAAAATGTAAAAGTAAGTTCCTACAGGAAGTTCCTTCGTTCCGTCTCCGGCAAATTGGTTGGTTCCATCCCAATCATTTTGATAGTTAATGGATTCATATACCTTTTTTCCCCAGCGATTAAATACAGTTAGTTTTCCTTCTTCATAAAAGTCGGCTCCAGTAAGTACAAAAGTATCGTTGATTCCATCTCCATCGGGTGAAAACCCTTGCGGAACTTTTACATCACAGGCTTCACGATCTACCCAATCATAAATTCCGTCGTCATTACAATCATCAGGTGCTGAACCATCCGAATTGGAGTCCCATTCAAATTCGTCCAAAGCCCCGTCACCGTCGCTGTCCAAATCGCGATAATCAGCCGTTCCGTCCCCGTCGGTATCCGGAACGTTATTGGTACTTAAATGGTCTTCATCATGCCATCCATCAAGGTTAGCATCAGTGAAGCCATCTACCAATCCATCAAAATTGAAATCGTTTGAAATTCTACCTCCTTCAACAATGTCGCGAATAATATCATCGTCGCTATCTAAATCCAAATAATCAGGAATATTATCTCCATCTGTATCTAAAGGGTTAGAAACAGGGTTAAGGTCATCCCAACCATCCCCATTGTCATCAACAAAATTATCCAGAGAACCGTCTCCATCTAAATCAATTATTCCAGCCTCTTCACCGTCCGAAATAAGATCGTTATCCGAATCCAGGTCACGGTAATTGGGAACTTCATCCTCATCACTGTCAATTGCATCGTCAATCATTTGAGTATCATCCGCACCGTCTTCGTCAATATCCACATGAGCATCTAACATTCCATCGCCATTAACATCGTCCTGACCATTTTCAAAAAGGTCAGACATTCCATCATTGTCCGAATCTAAATCGGCATAGTTATACTCTCCGTCATTATCGGTATCAAGGTTAAAGGTGGCAGCTGTTGAATTACTCAATCCATCATCCTCCGGATCGTCTACTAAACTTCCGTCAGGCAATGCAGCGTCGACACGTCCATCTTTGTTAATGTCAATTCCTCCGTTTTCCAAAATGTCGTAAACGCCATCATTATCCGCATCTAAGTCCTGAAAGTCGGGTTTGGTTAATTGATCTAAATTTCCAGGGTGAGTGGTAATTGAACTGTCCGAAATTCCATCATTGTTTGAGTCGTACATCAGGCTTCCGTCGGCATATAAGTCATCAACTTTAGCATCAAGGTTCCCATCTTTCCCTTTGGTTTCAAAAAGATCAGAGATTCCGTCGTTATCTGAATCCAAATCAAAAGGATCAATGATACCATCATTGTCCGTATCAAAATCTTCACAAACTCCCCAGGCGTTGAGAGTACAAAAATCAGAATCCATGTAGTTAGGAATACCATCTACATCGTCGTCTAATTGTGGATCGGCTGTACAGCTAAAAGTTGTTTCTCCCGGACCGCAGAGTTCAACATAATCCGGAATTCCATCGTTGTCGTCATCTAAGTCCTGCAAATTTGAAACTCCATCTCCATCCGTATCATTTTCTCTCCAATCTAAATCTCCAATTCCTGGATTATCGGCATCTGGAAAATCGGTAGGTAAACTTCCAAAGTTGGTAGAGCCACCATTATTCACAATTGAAGGTCCATCTACATCAAAAGCATTATCTAAACCGTCATTGTCACTGTCCGAGCCAGAAGGTGTTACTTCAGGACTTCCGTTTCCATTGTCATCCCAACCTTCAATTACATCTCCTTCGGCATCATTATCGCTATTTGAATCGAGGTAATCGACAATACCATCTTCATCTTTGTCTACTGGAATTATTGCAGTTCCTGAGCTGTTTGAATCATAAGCATCGTCCAAACCATCGTTATCTGCATCAAATTCCAAAGGTGGAATATAAAGTGTGGATGCCTGACCCTCGATGTTGTCTATGATTCCGTCTCCATCAGAATCAATATCCTGAAAGTTGCTGAATCCATCTTCGTCCGTATCTGGAGTTGGAAGGGGAGATGCAGCTAAGGGATCATGCAATCCATCCATATTTGCATCTACAAATCCATCTACTTCACCATCTCCATCAACATCTGTCCCTCCAGCTTCAATAATATCTGAGATTCCATCACCGTCCGAATCTAAATCCAGACGATCTAAAATACCATCATTGTCGGTATCACCGCTTCCTTCTGTGATATCAGGAATACCGTCGTTATCATCATCTAAATCTGAGGCATCTGGAATACCGTCTGAATCAGAAACAAAGATGTAATGTGTGGGGCTATTTGGGAAATGTGCATACGAATGACCAAGTGGCATCATACAAAGCCAAACGGTCAGAATAAGTAGCAAATTTGTAGTCCGTTTTGTAAGATTCATTTCCTGTTAGGTGAAGATAGGAATTTCCAGCAAATTATGTCCGGACTTTTTGAGAATTAGGGCAGCTTTTAATGGGGTGGTGAAAAAGCTCACAGAGGATGGGATAGAAACAAAAAAAATCCCGCTTCAAAATGAAACGGGATTTTTTTAATTATTGTGATCGGATTATTCTCCGAAGTCGTCAAATCGTACATTCTCTTCTGGGATTCCCCAATCGTCCGCCATTTTTTCAACGGCTTTGTTCATGAGTGGAGGTCCACAGAAATAAAGCTCAACATCTTCTGGAGCTTCATGCTTCGCTAGGTATTGATCAATAACTGCCTGGTGCACGAAACCTAAGAATCCGTCTCCTTCTGTATCGTCCAAGTCCTTTTTAGGAACCCAGTTGTCTTCTGGAAGTGGTTCAGACAGTACCATGTAGAATTTAAAGTTAGGGAAGTCTTTTTCCAATGCTCTAAAGTAGTGGATGTAGAACAATTCCGCCTTAGAACGACCACCGTAGAAGTATGTTACTTTACGACCTGTCTTCATAGTGTGGAATAATTCGTACAAGTGCGAACGCATTGGAGCCATTCCGGCACCACCACCAATATAAAGCATTTCTGCGTCAGACTCGTTAATAAAGAACTCTCCGTAAGGTCCTGAGATAATCGCTGGATCTCCTACTTTCAAGTTGAAGATGTAAGAAGAGGCAATACCTGGATTTACATTCATCCATGCATTCTTTTTACGATCCCATGGTGGAGTAGCTACACGGACATTCAACATAACCTTTCGCCCTTCAGCAGGGTAAGAAGCCATGGAGTATGCACGAACAACTTCTTCGTCGTTCTTCATCACCAACGGCCACAATCCAAATTTATCCCAATCCGCTTTAAACTTATCTGGTTCACCTGGATGATCTTGTGGGTGAGCAGAAATATCCATATCAGCATATTTTACTTCGCATGGTGGAATCTTAATTTGGATATAACCACCTGCTTTGTAGTCCATGTCTTCTGGAATCTCTACAATAAATTCTTTAATGAATGTTGCTACATTGTAGTTAGAAACAACTTTAGCTTCCCATTCCTTAATACCCATTACTTCTTCTTCCACCTCAATAGCCATGTCTTCTTTTACTTTAACCTGGCAACCTAAACGGAAGTTATCAGCAATCTCTTTACGTGAGAAGTGTGGTACCTCAGTAGGAAGGATAGATCCTCCACCACTGTGAACCTGGCAAACACATTGTACACATGTTCCACCACCACCACAAGCTGATGGTAAGAAAATTCCGTTACTTCCTAAAGTTGAAAGTAAGGTTCCACCACCATCTACTTCAAGAACGTGCTCTTCGTTAATGGTAATTTTAATTTTTCCGGAAGGAGAAAGTTTTGCTTTGACAAACAATAGCAAACTAACCAATAGTAGAATTACTATGGTAAATACAATGACTGTAATTAATACAACTTGTCCCATTTCTATGATTAAATTTCGTTATCGTTAGATTCAACTTCAAACACCTTGGTGGTTTGATCTAAGTTCTCTTCTTTATCCAAAAGACTTCCAGTATCGTCTCCTGAATCATCTACTTGATTTGTATCAGCAGGATCGCTATCATCTCCAGAACCTAAGTTGATTCCACTAAAGCTCATGAAAGCAATTCCCATTAAACCAGTAATGACGAAAGTAATTCCTAATCCTCTCATTGGAGCAGGAACGTTAGAGTACTTGATTTTTTCACGAATTGCTGCGATAGCTACAATTGCTAAGAACCATCCAATTCCAGAACCAATTCCGAAAGTAGTTGCTTCACCAATTGTTGAGTATTGTCTTTCTTGCATGAAGAGAGCACCACCCAAAATTGAACAGTTTACAGCGATAAGTGGAAGGAAGATTCCCAATGCACCATAAAGTGCAGGAGCGAATTTTTCTACCAACATCTCTACCAACTGTACCATTGATGCGATAACGGCAATAAACATGATGAATGAAAGGAAGCTTAAATCCATATCGGCATATTCAGGTCCGATCCATGAAAGTGCTCCTGCTTTCAAAATGTAGTTTTCTAACAACCAGTTTACTGGTACAGTTACTCCTAATACGAAGATCACTGCAGCACCTAAACCAACGGCTGTTTTTACTGTTTTAGAAACCGCCAAGTAAGAACACATACCTAAGAAATAGGCGAAGATCATGTTCTCAATGAAGATCCCTTTTAAGGCTATATTTATATAATCTTGCATGTCTTTCTAATTATTCGTCTTCAATTAATGCTTTATTTCTGGCTCTCTGTGCCCAGATGATCAAGGCCACTGCAAAGAGTGCAAATGGAGCCAGGATAATCAGGTTATTATCCATATAACCGTATTTATACAATCCTGTTTTCGCAATACGATCTCCGAAAAGTTCGAAGCCAAATAATTTACCAGCTCCGAAAACCTCTCTCATTAAAGAAACCAAAACGAGAACGATACCATATCCTAAGGTATTACCTACAGCATCCAGGAATGAAGGCCAAGGTTTGTTACCCATTGCAAATGCCTCAAAACGACCCATGATAATACAGTTTGTAATGATTAGCCCTACGAATACTGATAGTTTCTCAGCAATATCCGGCATGTAGGCTTTTAGTACCTCATTTACGATAATTACCAAAGCTGCGACTACCACCAACTGAACGATGATACGGATTCGAGAAGGAATTAAGTTACGAAGCATTGAAATAATGATGTTACCCATTCCTAATACAAAGAATACGGAACCTGTCATTACCAAGGCTTGCTCAATAGAAACCGTAATGGCCAAAGCCGAACAAATTCCTAATACCTGAAGCGTAACCGGATTGTCATTGTCAATCGGGTCCGTCATGAGACGCTTATTCTTCTTTGAGAATAGTGGCTCTCTTGGCGCTTTTTCTTGATTTTCACTCATGTTCTAATCAATTACTTATTAAAATATTTTACATAGACCTGTAGGGTACGGTCTACCATTTCTTCAACTCCCTTAGAGGTAATCGTTCCCCCGGTGATACCATCAACTTTAGCGTTGTTAGGCTCAGCACCAGTTCCGTCTTTTACCACCTTGATTTTTTTGTAAACACCGTTATTAGCTAAGGTTTCTCCAATGTATTGACTGTAGAAGAATTCTTGCTTAATTTCGGCACCCAAACCAGGAGTTTCCCCTTTGTGGTCGAACTTGGCTCCGTAGATGGTGTTTTTATCACCGTTAACAGCGATATATCCCCAAATTGGTCCCCAAAGTCCCGATCCAACAACCGGAATAACGTATTTGGTGTCTCCTTCAACTGAAGCAACGTAAAGTGGGTACTTTCTGTCGTTTTCAGCTAAAGTTTTGTCTTTATATTCTTTTTTGATATCAATGTCAAAAGCTACACCTTCTGTTTCATTTCCTTCCGAATCAAGTACGATACATTGATCGGCAAGAATGAACTCTTCATATTTAGCTTCTGCATTTTTACGATCAGACTCGATGTTCAATGCACCAAGAATATCCATTTTCTTTTTGATCTTAACGTTGGCATCTTGCATTGGTTTTAAACCAACAGATACAGCCGCAAGACCAGCTCCTACAACCACTACCAAGGCGATTGCGAAGACAAAGGTATAGATGTTACTATCTTTATTTACTGCCATGATTATGCCGTTTTAAGTCGTTTTAATCTTCGTTTAATGTTTGATTGAATCACATAGTGGTCAATCATAGGAGCCATTACGTTCATGAATAAAATGGCCATCATTACCCCTTCTGGATAAGCAGGGTTGACAACACGTACCAAAATGGCAAATGCACCACCTAACAATCCATAAATGTATTTTCCGGTAGATGTTTGCGCAGCGGTAACAGGGTCTGTAGCCATGAACACAGCACCAAACATAAATCCACCTAAGAAAATTTGATGGAAAGCATCTAACTCCATGTAAAGGTTTGCTGGGAAAGCATTGAATAAGAATGCCATTCCTAATCCACCCAAGATGAAAGAGACCATGATTTTCCAACTAGCAATTCCAGTGTAAAGCAACAATGCAGCTCCTAATAAAATGGCAATAACCGAAGTTTCTCCGATTGATCCAGGAACCAATCCGTAGAATGAATCCATCAATGACCATTTAGCCGAGAAGGCTTCCAGTCCACCTTGAATGGCCCAGTCTGCCTTTGGCCCTGTAAAACTGGCCAACTCACCAAGTGGAGTTGCTCCAGAGAATCCGTCAGCTAAAGTCATGTCTCCAGATCCTGACATCCAAACTTTGTCACCAGACATCATTGTCGGATAACCAAAGAAAAGGAATGCTCTGGCAGTTAAGGCAACGTTTACAATGTTCATTCCCGTTCCACCAAAAACCTCTTTTCCGATAACTACAGCAAACACAGTTGCAACAGCCACCATCCAAAGTGGAACATCAGCAGGAACGATTAATGGAATTAACATTCCGGATACTAAGAACCCTTCTTGAATTGCGTGTCCGTTTTTAATACAGAATGCAAACTCAACTCCCAAACCTACTAGGTAGGATACAATAACAATTGGAATAACTTGCCAAAGACCATAGATCAGCTTATCACCGAACATGTCCATGAAAGGAAGGTTATAATTACCAGTTTCAGCAACATAATGCCAATGACCAGTATTATAAATTCCGAAAAGTAAGCAAGGTACTAAAGCAAGAACCACCATAAACATGGTACGCTTCAAATCAATACCATCACGAATGTGCGCTCCTTTTTGAGTCGTTTCTCCTGGAGTGAACAAAAAGGTGTAGAATCCATCCCATACCGGATGAAGCTTCGCCCATTTGCCGTCGTGCTCCGGCTCAAATTTGCGCATTAAATTTTCTATCGATTTCAACTTTATATCAGTTTAGATTAGACAATTGATTACATGCACTCTCTATGAACTTCGTCCAGTCCATTTCGAATGATATCCTGAATTTCAATTTTTGAAGTACAGACAAATTCACAAAGGGCAAAATCTTCTGGAGCCACTTCATAAATTCCCAAATTCTCCATCAAATCAAGGTCATTGTACATAACCGATTTGACTAATTGCATTGGGAGGATGTCAAAAGGAAATACTTTTTCCATTTCTCCGGTTACCACAAAGGCTCTTACCTCACCATTAAGGTTGGTATCTAAAGAACGTTTTTTATTCGGCGCTAACCATGAAAAATAGGATCTGTTAATTGAGAATTTTCCTGCTCCAGGTCCCATCCATCCTTTAGTAACCATGAACTTAGGTTCGTTACCTTCAGGAATAACAGTTATTTGAGATGAATAATATCCTAAATAACCGTCTGCAGGAATTTTGTCTCCGGTTAATACATTACCAGAGATGTATCTTACATTGTCACCTTCTACATTGTTTTCCATGATATTGGAAATCGAAGAACCAACAATTGTTTTTACGTATTTCGGGTTTTTAACCTCAGAACCTGTTACTGCGACCACTTTACTCAAGTCAAATTGACCAGAAGTCATAACTCGACCAATGATAGCAACATCCTGAGCATTGATTGTCCAAACAATTTCACCTTTGTTGATTGGATCAATGTGGTGAATTTGCGTTCCAACATTTCCAGCAGGGTGCTTACCAAATACAGTGTTTTGCTGAACTCCCTTTGCTCCTGTGAAGCAAGAATCAGCAGAAACTCCACCTCTTGTTGTAAGGTGAACTTTTCCTTCTGTTAACTTGGTTAAAGCATCAATACCCGCTTGAAAAGCTTCATTTTCTCCGTGTAATACGAAATCGTAATCAGGAGCTAATGGAGCGGTATCAAAAGCTGAAATAAAGATTGCCTTTGGCTTGTCCTCTGGATTAGCAATAACGTCAATTGGACGCATTTTAAGAAAAGGCCACAATCCGTTTTTCAATAAGTAAGCCTTAACCTCATCTGAACTCATGGAGTCAGCTTTCACTGCACCAAGGTCTTCAAATTGGTTTTCACTGTCAGGAGTAATGCGAACTTCCAGAATTCGACGTTTTGCTCCTCGAACAATTTCCGAAACCTCACCTGAAACCGGTGAGCGGAATTGAATTTCTTCTTTGTACTTGTTGTAGAATATTACGGATCCAGCTTTTACTTTATCTCCGACTTTTACTACCATTTTTGGAGTAAGTCCGTGAAAGTCTGGTGGTTTGATTGCAAATGATGCAGGAGCGTCTACATTTGACTTTACTTTGTCTGCTTCACCTTTTAATGCAATATCTAAACCTTTCCTAAGCTTGATAGTCTTCGACATATCGATTATGGAATTTTTGATGAATAGGCAAATTTATAAATCTGATACTAAAACGGGACGATGTTAAAATCGAAAATCTTAGTTTAGAACGATTCTAAATAAGCTGGTTCTTTAGAAGAATTAAGCGAATATGTCGATCAATTCAGTTAAGTGATAGATTTGATTGGTTTTTGCTTCGATATTTGCTTTTGAAGGATTGAACAGAATAGCCTTCATTCCGACATTTTCGGCACCAACAATATCGGCTTCATAAGTATCTCCAATCATAACTGAATTATTATGGCTGGCATTGGTCAATTCCAAAGCACGATTAAAGACCCTTGGATCGGGTTTATTCACTCCTACATCTTCTGAAGAAAGAATAAGATCAAAGTATTTTCCCAAACCGGATTTTTCCATCTTAATTCCTTGCACCTCCTTAAATCCGTTGGTAATAATGTGCAAAGGGTATTTTCCTGCCAAATGCTCTAAGGTTTCAAATGTTCCAGGGAACACATTGGTTTTATGTGGGCAGACCTCGAGGTAATCAGCGGCAAACTGTTCAGCAAATTTTTGATCTTTCTTTAAACCAAAAATTTCAAAAGTTTGCATGAAACGGATGTAGCGTAACTTGGCTTTTTCAATTTTTCCCTCTCGGTACAACTTCCAAAATTGGTTGTTGATTTCTTGATATTTGGCAATAAATGTTTCAGAACTTTCAATTTCATCACCGAGCTTGTACGATTCAAACAATTCAGCCAACGTTTCGGAGGAATTACGATCAAAATCCCAAAGTGTATGGTCGAGATCAAAAAATATGTGTTCTACATCTTTCATCCTAATTCAATCCAAAGGCACATTAAAAAACTATATACAAGAGAAAAAATAATCATGAGTGGGTAAGTTATTTTTTTCTCACCATAAAATTTAGCACAAACTACCGACCCAATAGGAATGGACATGACCAGAGGAGCAATAAAGGTCACCCCGTAAATTCCAATTTTTTGTTTAATCCAAACAATTCCTTTATTGGTACGGGTGAAGATCTTCTTTTTATATTCTTTCCCATTTTTAATGGCTTCTGCTTTCTTTTTCTCTCTTCTTTTAGCCGCCATTCGCATAACCATTCCACTAGACCAGTAAAAAATGGACATACTGGTTAAGCATCCTGTTTCAACGGCAATAAAAATTTCATAAAAGTGGGGTTCATAACCCATTCCGTTTGCAGCAGCAAAGGTTAGCCAATGCGCAAACATAAATTTAAAGGTACCCAACCAAAATCCTGTAATAAAAAGTCCTGTGTGCATTCTACAACTTTAGTCCAAAAGCTAAATCTCCCGCATCTCCTAATCCCGGAATGATATAAGATTTTGTATTCAATTCATCATCTAAAGAACCAATCCATATTTCGCATGAACTGTTCAAATTATTTTGTAAAAACATCAATCCTTCGGGGCTCGCAATAGCACATGCTATGTGAATTTTGGAAGGAGTTCCGTTTTGTTGAATGGCTTCAAAAACCATTTGCATGGATCTGCCAGTGGCTAGCATAGGATCAGCAATAATGAGTGTTTTATTATTGAGATCGGGTGCAGCCAAATATTCTACTTTAATTTCAAAGTCGTTCTCTGAAAGAGGATTTCGGTAGGCAGATATAAAAGCGTTTTCGGCCCGGTCAAAAGTCTGGAGAAATCCATTGTGCATAGTAAGTCCTGCACGCAAGATGGAGGCTATCACGGGCTGTTGGTAAAGTAAAGATGTTGTTTTTTTTCCCAAAGGGGTAACAACTTCCTCATTCGTATATTCTAATGTTTTGCTGATTTCATAAGCCATAATTCCGCCAATACGTTCCATGTTTTGTCGAAATCGTAAGGGGTCACCCTGAATTTTTTCGTCTCTAATTTCAGCGATGTATTGATTAAGAATGGAATTATGCTGATCGAGAATATGCGTTGTGATAGCCATAATTAACTGTATAAACCTCCATTCAAATTTAAGGTTTGTCCTGTTAAATAGGCCGCATTTTCTGAAATAAGATAGTTAATCAACTCTGCTAATTCAATCGGTTCACCCAGTTTCCCTTTTGGAATTTGTTGTTTGAGAACTTCCTGAAGTTCTTCCGAAACATCGTCAATCATTCCGGCATTAAAATACCCCAATGCAATGGCATTGACTGTAATTCCTTTGTTGGCAACTTCTTTGGCCAAAGTTCGGGACAAACCAAATAATCCTGCTTTTGAGGCAGCATAAGCAGCTGTACCAATCATCCCAGTTTCGGCAACTACCGACGACATGAAAATGATACGTCCAAAGTTTTGGTTGCGCATGTGTGGAATGACATGTTTTGAAATCAAAAATGGTCCGGTGAGGTTTACTCCCATGGTTTGATTCCAGTTCTCAATATTCGCTTTCCATGAAATTTCTGATTTAGAAATTCCGGCATTGTTTATCACAATGTCAATACGACCAAAGTCTCTCATGACAGCATCGATCATGTCTTTTACCTCAGCTTCATTGCAAATATCAGCCTGATAGGTTTTATATCCTGCATCTTTTGGTTCGTTATTGTGGTAATGAAGGGCCAAATCATACCCCTTATCACCCAAATGTTTGGTAAGTTCTTTTCCCAATCCACCCGAACTGCCGATTAAAAGGATGGTTTTTTTCATGATCGTTTTATTTTTTTAATGGTTTTGAACCAAAAGGGTAAATTATCAATTCGGTAATTATAGTATGTTCTGTCAACAGCACCAAACTTTTTGTAAAAGTTTGCTACATTTTCTACATCCGAACCACCGAAATCAAAGGTGCTATGGTTTTGACAATAGTGATTAAACGCAAAATCCATCAAAACGTACATACTACCACTCCGTTTAGCTTCTTCTTCTGAAGCTCCTTTGAGATAGGTAATACGCTTTTTATCCTTGAGAAAGAAGCCTGCAGCTACTAATTGATTTTCTTCTTTAACGATCCACATTTCTCCTTTGCCCAATTCAATAGCCGTTTTCATTAAATGAGTCAATTTTATCAAATCTGCTTCTTTGATCGAATCAATTTTATGTGCTGTTGTTCGCTTAAAAAGATCAATCAATAATGAAACATCCGAACCTGTCTCAACAGAAAATAGGGCCTTGGCCTTTTTTAGAATTCTGCGGGCGTTAGAACGATATCCACTTTGAAAATCATCCTTCAATTCAAGCCACTGATGAATGCGTTCTGTCCCTTTCTCAGGAAAGTTATCACCTCCATTTCTGAATTCAATAGCTTTAAAGTCTTTTTGCAATAATGAAAGAACCTCTTGCCAGTCGAACGTTTCACCAAAAAGATCATACTCTCGGGTAAAAGGAGCTTGATACATTTGTTTAACTCCTAATTTAGAGGTAAACGGTACCGGAATCAAACTAGAATAATCATCTGAAACAATAGCGTTCCAATTTTCTGCAACAGCATCCAAATACCAACTATAGCAAAAGATGTTTTCCTTGCCGGAAGCTTCAATGGTTTGATTCCATCGCTCAACATCAATATGTTCTCTAGTTATTAGTTTCACTCTTTAACTAAATCTGAAAACGTTAAAAACTGATGGTTGTTTTTATGTTTAGCAATGAATTGGTCTAATTTACGAAGGGCGAAATGAGTACAGGCTTTAGGATGACCTAAAATGACTGTTTCTTCAAATCCCTTGCGCTGATTTTTACGAACTACAGCTCCCAATTTGGTCACAAAATAGCCATCAACAGCGGCCGATAAGTTCATGCCTTTTGTCAACATCTTCTTTCTAAGGCCTGGAGAAGCCATAGGGTAACCATCCCCAATAGGTTTATGTTGTTTTGGTTTTAAACGTCCCAAAATAAACAGTCGCCAGAAAAAGAGGGGAGAGTAGTTATAATTGGAAATAGGGTATTCCCAAAACTCTCCATTTTCTTCTGCTTTACACAAGTCCGAATTAAATTGCCATTTCGATTTATTGGGACAATTAGTAAAGTCGTAATAATAATTACCTGCGGTGAATTTACCACCTGGAAATACGGTAGTATCGTACTTAATTCCAATTTTGGAAAAGGCTTTTTGAACCCGTTCAAAAGGCTGCAGGCACCATCCGCCTGCACGGTACGTGTGTACTGCTTTTCCTGTCCACTGGGTCAAGATTTGAGCATATTCCAACACAATTCGTTCAATATCCTCATCTGAAAAATCATCGAGTTTATAACGATCGGTGATCATGTTCCATTTTTCACCATCGTGCGAACAATCTTCCCAATGTGGATGAATATGCAGTTGGCAGTCGTGCCCCTCCGCAACCAATTGGTCAATTTGAGTTTTTACCAGTTGATATTCTTCCGCCACTTTAGGGTATTGGTCCTTTAATAACTGAAGTTGTTTTAAATAACCAACGTCCACAAAAAAGGTGTAAAAAACCTGATGTTTTTTTGAAATTTCTCTCAGAAGGTTAGTTGGCTCAATAATGCACTTTTCTACTGTTCCGGTAGGTTCACCAAAAAAGAGTTCGTAGTCGTATGTAAGAAATAGTTGCACAGGGTTACCTTGTCCTATTGGACAACTGAACTAACGAATTTAAGTAAGCTTTGTTATAATGCTTAAGGCAAATCCTGATTTTCACCAGCTTCCATCTCCAGAATGAACTTTTCAGCTAGTTCTTCAAGTGAGTATTGGATGTTTTCGATTCTGCTTTCGGCATCATCTCTCAGTTCCGAATCCGGATAACGATCAATAAATTCCTGATAAGCTACTTTAGCTTGTGTAGTGTCTCTCAACTCAAAATCTAAATGACTGGCTTTGTTGAACATCACATCTTCCATTCGGCTGTAATCCGGATATTCTTCTACAATTCTATTCAGAATTTTGACACTTTTTTCAACTTGTCCAACAGACAAAGCCATATCAGATGCTTTTAACAAATAATCTGGAGCTTCGGGATCATCTGGGAAAATACCAGCAAAGTCCTGAAACATGGTAATGGCCTTTTTTACATCCTCCTCCTTTGGTGATTCAAGGTTTGACTCTAATTTCTGTTCCAATTCAACCAAATCCTTACGGAATTGAGCTGGATCAACCGTTTCTACATCTGATTCCTGATTTTCAGTTTCTTCTTCTGCTCCTCCGCAGGAAACCAACAATAATCCTAATCCCAATGCGGGTAAAATAAATTTAAGTTTCATCATGTTATCGTCTTTTTTTGGCTTGTGGAAACTTCATACGATAGGCAACTTCCACATCTCCTTTTGATATGTTGACTAATTTCTTTTTCAAAATTCTTCTTCTCAAAGGACTTAAATGATCTGTGAACAAAATTCCATCAATATGGTCATATTCATGTTGAATGATACGAGCAGCATAACCATCATATTCTTCGTCATGGAATTCCCAATTTTCATCGTAATATGAAATACGGATTTTTGATTTTCTCATCACATCTTCCCGAATAGATGGAATACTCAAACACCCTTCAGCAAAAGCCCATTCCTCACCTTCTTCTTCCTCAATGATTGGGTTGATGAATACCTTTTTGAAATTCTCCAAACCAGCTGCTTTAGGATCGGGCTCTTCACCTTCTTCTTCCTCAGCAAATGGAGAAGCATCTACAATGAATAAACGAATGGACTTGTCAATTTGTGGAGCGGCTAATCCAACTCCGTTAGCTTCGTACATAGTATCAAACATGGAAGCAATGAGTTCATCCAGGTTTTCGTAATCCTCATCAATTTCTTCTGCTTCTTTTTTTAGGACTGGTGATCCGTAGGCAACAATTGGAAATATCATTTTTCGTTCTTTGTGTAATGACAAAAATAGCTGATTTATCAGATAAATGAACCACCAGCAAAGCTTAGTTTAATGAATTTTAGATCAATCTACCCTTGAGTCTTGGAAATATAAGGGTAAGCAATGTCAGCTAAAAAAAGTCCACGGGCCGGAACAGACTGTCCAGCTTGTGATCGATCCCCCGACATTAAAACCTTTTTGAATTCGTCTTCATTCATCTTATTTAAGCCAATTTCCAGCATGGTTCCAACAATGGCTCTAACCATGTTACGCAAAAAACGATTAGCTGTAATAGAAAAGATTAATCCTTTATCTGATCGTACCCATAAGGCTTGTTTTATATCGCAACGAAAATGATTGACTTCGGTTTTAACTTTAGAAAAACACTCAAAATCTTCATGATCTAAAAGCAAGAGGCAAGCGTTATTCATCTTTTCAATGTCCAGATCCGGCTTATAATACCAGGATATATCGTGGATAAATGAATCTTTCTCGGTATGAATGAAGTAATGATAGGTTCTTGCATCAGCATCAAAACGTGCATGAGCCTCTGACGAAACAGGAATAATTTCATGAATACTAATATCCTGTGGGAGCATGGTATTCATTTTATATCGCCAATGTTCTATATCTTCAACTAAATGAGAATCAAAATGAGCATAATACTTACTCGCGTGCACTCCCGTATCCGTTCTTCCACAGCCAACAATTTCCGTTTTTTCATTTTTGTGCAAAGCAGTTAATACTCGTTCCAGCTCACTTTGAATGGTGGGGTGATCGGGTTGAATTTGCCAACCGAAAAAATTTGTTCCTTTGTAGGAAAGCTGAAGAAAGTACCGCTTTTTATTCATGTTACAAACTTAAAACAAATCAATCGTTCCAATTCGCTGATGAAGAAAATAGGCTTGATGTCCGATACGCATGGTTATGTAGACCCTAAAATTTATGATTATTTCAAAGACGTAGATGAAATTTGGCACGCAGGTGATGTGGGGGATTTAAAAGTAATTGAGGATTTGGAAAAGTTTAAACCCATTAGAGGTGTTTATGGAAATATTGATGATCATGTGGTACGGGCGGCCTGGCCTAAAGTGCAATCTTTTCAGTTGGAAGAAGCTCGAATTTTAATGACGCATATTGGCGGTAAACCCTATCGTTATAACAAGGAGGCTCATGAGTTGATTGAAAAAGAGTCACCAGATGTTTTTATTTGCGGACATTCGCATATTTTGTTGGTACAATACGATAAAAACATCAATAGTTTATGGCTCAATCCAGGTGCTTGTGGCTATAAAGGTTTTCATAAAGTGAAGACGCTACTTCGTTTTGAAATTCATGGAAAAGAATTAAAAAATATGGAAGTGATTGAATTGGGACCCAGAATTAGTGAAATGAATTATTTGGTTTGAGGCAAGATTATAAAATAAACTATCTTTATTTGCGTTTAGCATAATTGTGATGAAATACCTATCTCTTTGCATTATCGTCCTCATCAGTTCATTAGGTGCTACGGCCCAAACCGGAGGACAAACAACCTGGTCTTTTTTGGATCTCGATTTCAATGCCCGTGGAACGGCTCTTGGTGGTGACTATATTGCCCTAAAGGATGGAGATCTTGATTTGGCGGTTGCTAATCCTGCCTCTATCAATGAAAAAATGGATCAGAATTTATCCCTGAATCATTTTATTTATCCAGCGGGAATCAATTATGGACAATTAGCTTTTGCCCGTAATTTTGAGGATATAGGAACCTTTACTTCTCACTTGCGCTATGTGTCTTATGGACGTTTTACCCGAACGGATGCTACCGGGCAGGAATTGGGAACCTTTACCGCAGGAGATTATGCTTTGGGTGTTGGATATGGTTACGAACTCAATAAGTACTTTTCGATAGGTGGAAATTTAAATGCTGTTTTTTCTCATTATGAATCATACAATTCATTTGGAATGGGAGTAGATGCGGCTGTTATGTTTCACGATGATAGATCTAACATCTCTGCCACTTTATTGGCTCGGAATATCGGATATCAATTCAAAGGATTTACAGAGAAAAATCATGAACCTTTACCACTGGAAGTATTGGCAGGAATCTCTTACAAATTTCACCATGCGCCTTTTCGATTGAGCATTACAGCTAAAGACTTAACGACCTGGGATTTGACTTATAATGATCCTACCTTGGTTCCAACCATTGACCAATTAACACAAGATACCATTCCGGTTCCTAAAGCCAGCTTTGCGCAAAAATTAGCCTATCATACCAACTTCGCAGTAGAGATTTTACCAACGGACAATTTCTTTATCCGTATGGGCTTCAACTTCCAAAGAAGAAATTCATTGGGAATTGTGGATAGAATGGGTGCTGGAGGATTCTCTTTTGGTTTAGGATTAAAAATCAAGAAGTTCTCATTTGATTATGGAATTTCGATCTACTCTGCTGCTGGAGTTTCCAATGTGTTTGGAATTACCACCAACTTTGCAGAATGGAAGAGGCGGGAATAGCCTAAAGTCCACATATTTTTTTGCTTAAATGTGCTCAAACGTAACGTTTGTTGTATCTTCCGTATAAAAAGGTATAAACTTTGATTCTTCTTTTTTCGTGATGAGAAAGTACTTAGGATTTATATGCTTGTGCTTAGTTGCCTTTCAGTCGTATGGGCAATTACACTTTTTAAAGGGAAGTTGGCAGGGAATTATGACCACCTACAACGAACCTTATGAAAAAGGAACAGCCATTTGGTTTGACTTTAACATTAATGAGGAAACAGGAGCTATGACTGGGGATTCCCGCTGTGAGACTCCTTTCACTAACTATTTTGCCTACAAAAATATCAAAGGAACAGCCGAAGAGGCTTTTACCATAAGTTATGAAGATGTCATTATAGGTTTGCAAGAGAATCAAGGTGGCAGAGTATGGTGTCATCAAAAGGGAAAATTGACATATGACCCCGAAACAGGTTATTTGACAGGAGATTGGTCATCGTCTGATTGTAAGCGACTGACGGGTAAAATTGTCTTATTCCGATCCAAACACAAAATGTCTAAATCAGATACAGTTACGCTTTATCATTCCTGGTTTAACAATATGGCTTTTGAGCTAAATAAGGGCTGGAAAGCTTATTATGTAAGAGATGCTGAAATGCGGAATTTTGAATTTCAACCGGTCTATTTCGATCACGATAAAGATGAATTAAAAGCGGAGTTTGAATCTTACCTGGAGGACATGGTGAGAGTAGTTGAATCCCATTCCGATTTAAGAATTAAAATCATAGGACATACTGACTCTAATGGAACGGATCTCTATAATGTAGGGCTTTCAGAACGACGTGCTCAGCGAATTAAACAATTTTTGATGGATCATGGATTAAAGGAGGATAGGATTGAAATTGAATACAGAGGAGAGACTGATCCTGCCATGTCCAACTCAAACTCCATTGGAAAACAATTGAATCGTCGGGTAGACTTTGAGTTTGTTTTTTAGCACCCTTTTAAGGTGAAACATTTGCTACTCATATTTTTTATGATCACAGCATTTTGTGGTCAGGCTCAATTATCCATTCGGGATAAAGAGAAAGTAGATTCCCTTAACAATAACATCCAATTAGCAAAGCATGATACGTTAGTAGCGCAGAGTTATATTGACTTGTGTGAGATTCTTTATGTTTCGAATTTAGATACGGTAACTTATCTGAGTAATAAGGCTATTGAAGTTGCTACAGAAAATTTAAAAGCAGAAATTTTAACGGAGAATGAGCGTCAGGCTTATTGGAAATCGATCGCACTTGGAATAAATAATAAAGGCTTTGTACTCTCTGAGTATGGAAATTTTAGAGGGGCCATGAAGAATTATTATGATGCACTTTATTTGCAAGAACGTACAGGGGATAAAACAGGACAGGCCTGGTCGTACAATAACATTGGCTACATCTTTTTCATGCAGCAAAAATGGGATCCTTGTTTTGAAAACTACAATAAGTCACTTGACCTTTTTACGGAGGTTGATGATAAAAATGGGATTGCTCGGTTATTAAATAATCTGGGACTGGCCTATAAACGACATGGTGATACATTACTCTCCATGAACTATTATGAGCAAAGCTATGAGAATAGTGTGAATAGGGATGATAAGCATGGAATGGCTTTGGCTTTGGGAAATATCGGTCACCTTCAAATGGATCAGGGAAAGGAATTTGAAGCGCTTATTAAATTTCAACAGGCACTTAAAATCAATGAAGAAATTCAGAATGGTAGAGGGATCTCCAGTAATTTGAGGAGTTTAGGACGAATTTTTTATCGTCTGGGTGAATTAAAAACAGCTGAAGAGTATGGGCTAAAAGCGCTTGAAGAAGGGAAAAGAATGAGACTTCCACTTCACATTCAACGCGCATCAAAACTATTATCTGAGATTTATTTTGAACAGGAAAAGTTTGAGAAAGGTTGGGAGATGGATCGGCTTTACACCACTATGAAAGACAGTTTAGGAAGTGAAGAGGCCGAAAAACATTCCATTGAACGAGAGTTAAAATTCAATTTTGAAAAGGAGAGAGTTTTACAAGATGCTGAATATCGCAGAGAGTTAGATCTGGCCGCTGAGCGGGAAAAGCGTCAAACATTATTTTTGATAGCCATTGGTATTATTTTATTGTTGCTGGCAGCAATTTCCTTTTTCATTTTTAATCGCTTAAAGCATAGTAGACTTCAAAATAAAATTATTGAGTCTCAAAAGAAGATGGTGGAAGAGAAGAATAAGGAAATTACGGATTCGATTAATTATGCCCAGCGAATTCAAAATGCCATTATACCATCTGATCAAAGTAGAAAAAAGATATTGCCCAACTCCTTTGTTTTTTATAAACCCAAAGATATTGTTGCTGGGGATTTTTATTGGATGAAAAAGTTTGAGAATATTATCCTATTTGCTGTAGCTGATTGTACTGGACATGGTGTTCCAGGAGCAATGGTTTCTATTGTATGCAATAATGCTTTGAATCGATCGGTGCTAGAATTTGAATTGCGTGATCCGGCGGCGATTTTGGACAAGGCGAGAGAATTGGTTGTAGCTGAATTTGAGGATACTGAAGGCGGAAAAGTATATGATGGAATGGATATCTCATTTTGTGCTTTAAATCCAGAAAGTGGAGAGTTGAGATGGGCGGGAGCCAATAATCCGCTTTGGATTATTCGTAAAGACACCAATGAAGTTGAGGTGACAAAAGGAGATAAACAACCCGTGGGCAAATATGAAAGACCTCGAACGTTTACTGCTCATGCTTTAAAGTTGAATAAGGGTGACAGCCTTTATATTTTTTCGGATGGTTTTGCTGACCAATTTGGAGGCGATCGAGGTAAAAAATACTATTACGCCAATTTTCAAAAGTACTTGCTAAAAATATCAACAGAATCAATTAATCAACAAGAAAAACTCTTGGCTAAAGAATTAGATAGATGGCGAGGAGATATTGAACAGATTGATGATGTTTGTGTACTAGGCTTTCAGTTTTGAATTAGTCGAGAAGTTGAAAATGCCCATTTTCACCAATTTTAATCTTTTGTTCTGAATTACCGTAATCAAAGGTTTCAATGATGAGATTGGAATCAATATGGAATTCTCTCAACACAAACCATGGTTCACGACCTCCATTAGCTGTTGAAAAGCTTCCCGAATGAGTATAAAAACCAATTAAAGCCCTGTCAATGAATTCTCCTTGAGAATTGTAAGTGCAGATATAGGTCTCCATTCCTTCCCCATCCATTCGATGATAAATGAGTCCATACAGTTGGGTGGTCAGGGGGATAAACGTCTCCGTGTAATAAGTATAGTTTTCAAAGTGCTTTTCAATGGAGTCGTACCATAATGTGTCTCGATTCCATAAGTTTTGAATGGCCACAGAATCGGAATTTTGAAAAAGATGTTCCTGTGCCAGTTCAAAGGGAATGAAACGTTTGTTGGTGTCTAACTGAACTTCTTTATTCTCCTCTTCAAAATAATGGTTCTCAATGTAAACTTTATCCGAATCACTAAATGAGAAATCAAAAGGCAGAGTATCTGAATTGAAATATTCCCCTCCAAATTGGAGCAATTCATTTCTTTGTCCCCAAAGGTTGAAGGACAAAAGCACAAGTGCGCAAAAGGACAGAATGGTTTTTTGGTTCATCTCCTTTCCAATAGCAGATTATGTGCCAAAATGGAGAAGAGGAATCAAGGATTAAACTAAAACTCCAAAACCTTGTTTAGAATCTTGGTTTTGGTGGTGTCATTTTGTGGTGTTTTTAGCATTCGAGGATGGTAGTAACCACTTCGTTTTTCTGGGATAATGGTGATTTCTTTAGTGTCATTTCCATCCTGAATTTCAACGAGCATCGCTTCACCATCTCTTTCAGAAAAGAATACCATAACCGAAAGGTCTTCACTCTTTTTACCATCAACGCTTAGAATTTTAAGCTTTTTATATCCGTACTTTTCCTTTGCAATACTATTTTCAACTTCAAAAACTTTCTCTTTGGTGTAATAGCGTACCTTGCGGAATCCGTAGTTCCATCTTTCATAAAACAAACTGTCTTTTGACTTGGTGAATTCCACTCCAAGGTCATTGAGAATGGTATCTAATGGAACTTCCTCTTTACCATTAATCTGATTTTGGAAGCAAGATTCTGTCTCAGGATAAAGTCCTGTGATTTCTTCTATGATGGACTCATCTTCAAAAGGACGTTCCTGACCATACTTTTCAATTAAATCAGCCAGTAGATCGTTCAACCCTTTTTTCCCCTGAGATTCTCTTGAAATAAGATAGTCTAGTTGGAAGGCTGTAAGGGCTCCTTTATCATAAAAGTTGCTATAGTATTTCTGTGATTTTCGACTCAGAATATTACTACTAACATCAGTCATGGATAGCTTTTTGTAATATTTGGTAGCAGCTCTTTTTTTCCAATTAAGCTGATTGAAGAATCCAAGTGTATCAATAAGTCCAGCATTGAGGTTGTTTTTTACTGCCAAATATTCCGTAATTCCTTCATAGAGCCATAAGTGCTTGGAGAATTCTTCTGGATTATAGAATTCAAAATTGTCAATCAATTCACTATGTAGGTTCAATGGTGTTAAGATGTGTAAGAATTCATGTGAGATAAAATCCTTTAAGTTTTCTTCAAAAAAACTGGTGTCAATCCCCATGGAGTAAACAGAGGAGGTGTTGTGTTCCAATGCTCCTTGCATAAAGGCATTTCGTTTGGTAAAACAAAACAAGAAACTGTAATGATTAGGTAAATGGTTCTTTAAGAGTGGAGTTTGAGCAGCATTTAGAACTGATTTTTTAATCACCTCTTCGGTAGAGTGCGCATTGAGTAATTCTGTCTCACTGTAAACTGCAATGTCAATTTTCATATTATCCAACTGAAAAGATAAAGTATCCTGTTCGCCGTAGTCGGCATAAAGCATAGGACAATCAGCTAATTGATAATATGATTTGGCAAAAACTGAATCTACTTTAGATGTCAAAGAATGTTTTTCAAGTGAACCCATCCCGTCCATTTTTTCGGGTTTTTCAATCATAACCGAAAAACCTTCATCCTTGCCCGATTGAAAATGGCCAACAATGGCATGAAAATTCAATAAAAAATAAGCTTCAGGATCAAAGAAGGTTCCTCCTGGGTCAAAAATATATTTCATTCCCTTTTGCTTCCCTTCAATCAATGTATGCCTTACATCATAAGTCAGGTAACGTACCTTTTCATGAGATGGAATCTCAAAAGCGTTTTTATCTTTTCGTTCAATTTTTTTGACCGTTCCATCTTTATAATGAACAACCATATTTATTACCAGTTGTCCAAAATCATCCTGTTCATACATTCCCGGAACTACTTTCGGAAAAACAAAAAGTTCGTCTCTTTCACTTTTGGCTCCCAAATGGTATTTTACATGTACAATTCCTCTTTGATTAGTGGGAAGTTGAATAGTGACTTGATTGGTTTGAGAATAAGCATTGAGTGCGAAAAATGCCAGAATTAGCAGGGAGTGGATTTTGGTCATTTGGATAATTTGTTTGTGTGGTATAACAAGTCGGCCAGAATTGGTAACAAAAATTTTTTTGTTCGTGGCGAAGATAACAAACCATCCTTTTTGTTGAAGGTGAAATGACTATTCTCCCAAAACTTTTTTCATAAGAGGTAACACCATTTTCCAGCCTTGTTGAGCTTCTTCAAAACGGGATTTCCCATTTTCAACAGTGGCAAAATCACCTTGTTCCAACTCAAAAAGTGTTATGTTCTGGTGAGTATGAAGAGAATAAGTCAGCAAAACATAATTGGTGGCTTTATCCGCTAATCCTGAGTTGGGGTCAAACATACTAAAGCTCAGTTTTTGTTGTGGTATAATTTCTGCAATTTTTCCTTTAACGTAAATAATGTCTTTCCCTTCTTCCGTTTTTCCCTTCCAAATAATATCATCTCCAACCTTCCAATTTGAAATCACTTCTGAACCAAACATGTACTGTCGAGTTAATTCGGGATTAGTTAATAGGTCCCAAACTTGTTCCAACTTGGCCTTGAATTCTATTTTTTCTTTGATCAGCATTTTGTCGTTCATCTTTTTTGAAGCAAAATTGCTTAGACAAAAGTTTATCGACTTATAGAACCGGGATTATTTCTTACAGATTTGGGAGAAACGCCAAATTCCCTTTTAAAGGCTGCTGAAAAATGTTGAGGCGAACTATAACCTGTTGCGTAAGCAATTTCTTTGGCCGATTTGTCCGTATCGAGCAATAGACGTTTAGCTTGTTGCATACGCTCATGATGAATGAAACCAAAAACAGTGGTTTGGAAGAGCTCTTTGAATCCTCTCTTGAGTTTGTATTCATTCAATCCAACCAGTTTAGAGAGTTCGTTGAGTGATGGTGGATTTTCCAGATGGAGGCTTAAATAATCACGTGCTTCAACTAGTTTTTTACGGTCGTTTTCGGTTTTGATGAAAGGAAGTTCTTTTCCTTCTCCATAAAGTTCAGCTTGTAAAACCAATAGCTCAAGACTCTTTGAAAAGAGAAAGAGGTTTTTTAATCCATTGGTATAAGGACAATGGAGAATGTCTTGAATGATTTGCTGAATTTGAATGCTGTTGCTTTTCCAGTTGGGAGAAAGGATTGTATTTGTTTTGTTGAGTACTTTCTCAGCCAGTTGTTTTAACGGATCGTTTCCATTTTGAGCAATACTTAAAAAGGCTATAGGTTTAAAATTGACTCCAAAGGTTTCAATTCGCTCACTCTTATTACGAACGGTCATTTCTAATCCTTGTGAGTAGAGAATGTTATTGTGATGTCCTGATAAATTGTAAGTCTTGTTTAAATTATGAAAGTCAAACTCATAATGACCCAATAAACCAAAATGCATCCGTACATATTCATCATCACTTTTGGTGCTGGCACTTTCACAGGAATTGTAATCAATGACATTGTGATTCATGATCAGGGTATCCAATTCCCAACGGCTGGATTCATGATGACGAATATGTTGTGGTAAAGACATTGTGACCGAAAAATAAGATCATTTTGCTGACTTTACCAGAAATTAATGCTTTCATTCGTCCGATGTTTTTTTATCTCGCTCAATAAATGCAGAAAGTATAAGGGATAAACTACAAACGATAAAAGGAATTTGATTGGCCATCTCTTCTCCTTTAAACATGCCCCAAATCGCCGCAAAAGTTCCTAATACACCAATAATTAATAAGGTAACCGAAAGGTTTTTTGTGTTTTTCATGCTTTAATCTTTTTTTGATAAAGTTCAGATTAAAGTCAATGAAAAACTTGTACAAAACGGACAATTAAAAATGGATGTAGGGATAATCTTTAAGTCCTACCTTACTTACATTTTTAAAAAAATCACGGGGTTTAAATTGTGTTATTCCGCTAATTTGTTTGTAAAAATGAGGAGAGTCGAAATAGTTATTGTCAAAGCATAGATCCGTTAGACTTTTGCTGTGATTTTGAAAGTGATCATTGATGGTTTTTCGGAATTTGATGATCTTTTTAAATTGAGAGTTAGAGCATCCAACATAACGTTTAAATTGTCGGTTCATGGTTTTTTCAGTCATGAAAACGGCTTGAGCTAAATCGCGGGTTTGGATGGATGGATTTTCATTGATTAATTCAATCGCTTTCTCAATACCTGTAATATTCAAAACCTTTAAATGGCAAAGGAAATATTGTTCGATAAAGTCGATTCCCACCTCAAAATCATCCTTCCAATTGAGTTCTTCAACGGTTATTCCAATGTCCTTTGGGGTTATCAGTTGAATATCCTCTTTGCCCAAAGTATTAAAGTAATCATCAAAGAAATAACTAATTCCACTTTCAGAGAAGTTGAGGGATATCTCTTGAACATAAGCTGTATAGCTAAGTTTTAGTGGTTGAAGGTATTTCCCCAAAAACAAAATAATTGGCTCAGCTGTATCATCAGGGCTTATAACCATTTCGTTTTGTTTGTATTGTACTTTTGCTTTGTTCAGAAAAGAGATTGTAACCCCCCTTTGTGGGAAGGCATAGTAAGAAACACCTTTTTCAATTTCATTAGATTGTTTTATGATATCGAAATTGCGAATGTGCTTTTTGAGCTCGGCTGATTTTGGATCTCGCTGATGATACATTCTTGCTAAAATAAAAGGAATTAGTTTTCCAGAATAGCCTTTAGGGTTTGGGCCTTGAATTCTGTTTCTTGCCACTCAGCCTCAGCTTCTGAAGCTGCTGTGATTCCTCCACCAAGGTATAAACGTGCCTTTCCTACTGATAATTCCATGCAGCGAAGGTTCACAAAAAAGGTTTGCTCGTCCCGTCCCAAAATTCCAATAAATCCTGTGTATAGTTGTCGGGCATGTTGTTCAACCTCTGCAATTAGTTCTTTGGCATAAGGAGTTGGAATACCACAAACAGCTGGAGTAGGGTGGAGTCCTTCGAGCAATTGAGAAAAGTTGGTTTTAGTTCCCAATTGAGCTTTTAAAATAGTTTGTAGATGTTCTACATAGCCTGCTTGAATGGTTTTTGGACCATTTGCCTCAATGTTTTCACATTGATGATTTTTTAAAAGTTGAAGGACATAATCCGTAACATATTGCTGTTCTTCTTTTTCTTTGGCTGTCCATTCAATTCCAGCGTCAACAGCTTTGGTCCCAGCCAAAGACATAATTTGGAGTTGTTCCATTTTTCGACTGACCAAAATTTCAGGAGTTGCTCCCATCCAACAACCCATTTCTTCTGAAAAAAGGAGGTAATTAAAGGTGTTGGAATATTTTTGATTTAGCCTTTCAAATAACTGAATAGGTGATTCTTGAGTGGGTACAACTGACAGGCGAGACAAAATAACTTTATCACACTTTTGAGCTTCAAAAGCAGCTTGTATTTGACTAAAAGCGTGTAAATAGTCGGTCTTTGCTGTTGATGACCATTGCTTCTCTTTTAACTTAAAGTCAAAATCAGAAGGAGAACAATTTTGGAGATCTTGAACAAAGAGTTTTTGTTGACCGTCAAAAGAATGAATAATGACGCCTTCATCTTTCATGGCTGAAAGGGATTGGATTTGTTGTGCAAATCCAATCAAATACTGAGCGCGCTCAGTATTTGGAAGGCGATATGCTAAATAGACTTTTGTCACTATTTTTCAATCGGAACAATCATCACGGTCAATCGTCCCGTACAGACTAATTTCCCCGCTTCGTTAGTCACATCCACTTTCCAAACATGTGTCTTTTTACCGCAGTGTACAATTTCAGCTGTTCCATACACCAATCCCGATTTAACGCCTCTCACGTGATTGGCATTTACTTCTAATCCTACTGGAGCATATTCTTTGGTGTCTACAATCAAAGCAGAACCAACCGAACCTAAGGTTTCAATAAAAGCGGCACTTGCTCCTCCATGTAAAATTCCCATTGGTTGGTGTGTGCGAGAATCAACAGGCATAGTTCCATGTACTTTGTTACTCTCTAGTTTGGTAACTTTAATTCCAATGTGCTGAGGCATGGTATTGGCACTAAATTTTTCAAGGCCTTCCAAAGAAGTATCCGTTTTTATCATAGGTCTTATTTTGGTGCGATTCGATAAAGAAAATAGGCGATAAAGCTAAAAACTATGTTTGGTAGCCATACAGCCAAAGCTGGAGTAAATCCAACATTTAATGCGGCCACGGTAGTCATCTGCATGGCAAAAATGTACAAAACACAAATGATCAGTCCAATGGCGATATTAATTCCCAATCCTCCCCGAGCTTTTTTACTGGAGACAGAAACACCTATTAGTGTCAATATAAAAATTGCAAAAGGCGAGGCCCAGCGTTTGTGTTTAGCGATGAGATATTGTGGAACCTTATCCGATCCTTTCCTTTTTTGTTCTTCAATGAATTGATCCAGTTCAGAATTGTTCATCGCCTCAATAACATTAGGACGGAAAACAATGTCGGACAAACCAAAACTCAAGGTGGTGTCAACTGAGGCGCCAAAGTAAAGGTCATCATGAAATTCGCCAAAATTTCTTATTTCATAAAAATCCAAATGCCAGTTGTTGGTTAAACTATCTCCAGTAGCTTTTTCTGCTTTTAGGGTAGAGACTAATCGACCATCTTCCCATTTTTGAATTTTGAATTTTCGAATAATTTGAGTGTTCGCATTATAGTTGTTGAAGAGTAAAATTTCGTTTTCAGAGATTTGTGCTTTTACATTGCTTTTGTGAATTTTAATCCGATAGTACATTTCCTCAAATTCGATTCGAGCTTTATTAGATGCTGGTAAAACGAAATTGTACATGAGAATGGTCACAACCACTAATATTCCAGATGAAATGAAGTAGGGGCGAAGAAAACGGTTAAAGCTTACACCGGCACTTAAAATGGGAACAATTTCAGTGTTGTTAGCCATTTTAGAAGTGAACCAAATTACTGATATAAAATTAAGAAGGTAGCTAAATTGAACTCCATAATACAAGAAGAAGTTTCCGTAGTAAACGAAGATAATTTCATCCCAGGGAGCACCATTTGCAATAAGCTCATTGAGTTTTTCTGAAAGGTCAAAAACGATGGAGATCGACATCAACAAGATGAGCATGAAAACAAATGTTCCCAAGAACTTCTTAATAATAAATCGATCCAATCTGGTTAACATACTACTTATAGTTTCCGACTAAGTTTAGGAACCATTTCATCCTTCCAGCTCTTAAACGAACCATTTTCTATTTGATTGCGTGCCTCTTCCATTAACCAAAGGTAAAAAGCCAGGTTATGAATACTCCCAATTTGCATGGCCAATGTTTCTTTGGAATGAAATAAATGACGAACATAGGCTTTTGAGTAAAACTGATCAACAAAAGATGTTCCATCCGGATCCAATGGTCCTAAATCATTTTTCCATTTGGCATTTTTCATGTTCAAAATACCATTACGGGTAAATAGCATACCGTGCCGTGCATTTCGGGTAGGCATTACACAGTCAAACATGTCAATTCCCAAAGCAATACACTCCAATAAATTGGCCGGTGTTCCAACTCCCATTAAATAGCGAGGTTTGTTTTTAGGAAGGATGTCACAAACTAATTTGGTCATAGAATACAAATCTTCATCCGGTTCTCCTACTGAGAGACCTCCAATAGCATTCCCATCCAAATCAAAACTGGCAATGGTTTCAGCACTTTTAATCCTCAAGTCCTTGTAAACAGATCCTTGAACAATAGGAAATAAGGTTTGATTGTACCCATACTTATTGTCCGTTTTTTCCATTTGATCCACGCAGCGTTTAAGCCAACGGTGTGTCATTTCCATGGAGGCTTTTGCATAGTTGTATTCGCAAGGATAAGGAGTGCATTCGTCAAAAGCCATGATAATGTCTGCTCCAATGGTGCGTTGAATGTCTATGGCGTATTCTGGCGTGAAAAAATGTGAACTTCCATCGATGTGCGAGCGGAAATTAACGCCTTCTTCTTCAATTTTTCGGTTTCCGGAGAGGGAATAAACCTGGTATCCGCCACTGTCGGTCAAAATAGGGCCATCCCATCCGTTAAATTTATGTAATCCACCTGCTTGTTCAATAATATCCAAACCTGGACGCAGGTATAAATGATAGGTGTTGCCCAAAATAATTTGGGCTTTAATATCCTCCTTAAGTTCTCTTTGATGAACTGCTTTCACTGTACCAGCCGTTCCAACGGGCATAAAAATTGGGGTTTTAATTTCCCCGTGATCCGTTTTTATTGTTCCGGTTCGGGCTTTGGAATGTGAATCTTCAGACGCTAATATAAAATCCATTTTGTTGATAAAAATCAGACAGACAAATATACGGTATATTAAATATGTGAACCTTTGTTTTATCAGATTTATAGTGAGGAAGTCAAGGCAAACGATCTTCTTTTGCAATCTACATTCATGGACTTTATTCCAAAAATAGCATTTGATTTCCCAGGAATTGTTTTCCTTGTTTTTTGCTTTGTTGTACTGGTACAGCTACTTTTTCTGTTTCTGGTAAACTTTCGTTTACTAAAACATAAGCCCAAAGAAAAGCTGCAAAAGTTACCTCCAGTTACGGTGATTATTTGTGCCCGGAATGAGGAAGATAATTTATTTAAAAACCTTCCGCTCATCTTAGGTCAGGATTATCCCGATTTTGAGGTAATCGTTGTTAATGATCAAAGCGTGGACGATTCTCGCCACATTATTCAAGCCTTTCAAAAGAAGTATACCAATTTGAGGTTGATTGAGATGGAGAAGAATAAGCATCGTCGTTTTGGGAAAAAGGTGCCTTTAACGGTTGGTATTAAAGGAGCAAAATATGATAAGTTAGCCTTTACGGATGCCGATTGTCAGCCCAGATCAAAACAATGGTTAAAGCACTTGGTAGCGAATTATACGGAGGGGAAAGAAATTGTGATTGGATATGGCGCTTATGAGAAACAAAAAGGCTTTTTAAATAAGTTTATTCGGTTTGATACTACGAGTATCGCTGCCAATTATTTGGGAGCAGCCAAGTTGGGCCGTCCATATATGGCTGTTGGACGAAATATGAGCTATTTAAAGGAGACCTTCTTTAAGGTGGATGGGTTTCGTAAGCATTATCACATTCAGTCGGGAGATGATGATTTATTTATGCAGGATACGGCCGAACGTAGAAATGTGGCCATCGAACTACATCCTGAAAGTTTTGTCTATTCTACTCCAAAAACAAGTTGGGGAGATTGGATTAGGCAAAAACAAAGGCACTATACAACTGCAGGAGAATACCGACTTATCAACAAACTCTTTTTAGGAATATTCCCGGCAAGCATGCTTTTGATGCTTGTTTCTTTAGTTATTTTACTCTTTAATTACCAATGGTGGGCATTTGTGCTGGCTGTATTTGGATTGCGGATTTTATTGTATTGGTTAATCAATGGTTTGCTGTTCAGGAAGTTGGAGATGGGCGACCTTGTCGCTTTATACCCTTTTTATGAGCTAATGCACTTTTGCGTGATGCCCTTTATATTTTATTCCACCAAAGGTGGACAATCGTCTAAATGGTGAAAGGAAAAAACTTATCAGACAAAGGAAAACGAGATTTGGCCCTTGTTGAACAAGCCCTAGAAGGAAATCAAATGGCTTATGGACAGTTAATGGAAATGTACCGTGAGTCTATTTATTTTATGATGATGAAAATGGTGAAATCGGAGGATGATGCCGAAGATTTAACCATTGAGGCGTTTGGAAAGGCCTTTAACAGATTGGGACAATATTCACCGAGCTTTGCATTTAGTACATGGCTATTTAAGATTGCGTCTAACAATGCCATCGATTTTATTCGTAAAAAGCGAATTAAGGTCACTTCAATGGATTCGGCTTTCACCAATTCAGATGGTGAACAAATAACCATTGATGTTGAAAGTTCTGAACGTGACCCCGAAGAAGTAACTATTCACTCCGAAAAGGTGAAGCACATGCGGGAGATCGTGAAAAAACTAAAGCCACGTTACCGAGATCTTATCGAAAAACGATACTTCCAGGAATTATCGTATGATGAAATTGCCGAAGATATGGGCTTACCACTTGGAACTGTAAAAGCACAGTTGTTTAGAGCAAGAGCTTTCTTGGCTGACATGATGGAAAACACCAAGGATACCATTTAAGCATGATAAAGGCTGATTTAATTTTTCAGTATTTCCCGGATTTAAGTGAACAACAGCATCAACAATTTGAAGCTCTGTATGCTGTTTATGAGCACTGGAATCAGCAAATAAATGTCATTAGTCGTAAGGATTTCGACACTTTTTATGAGCGCCACGTTTTGCATTCTTTAGGAATAGCAAAGTACATTAATTTTTCAGCTGGCACATCGATTTTGGATGTGGGGACCGGAGGTGGTTTTCCTGGAATTCCACTGGCTATTTTGTTTCCAGACTGTCAATTTACACTAGTAGATTCGATAGGGAAGAAAATAAAGGTTGTAAATGCCGTTGCTGAGGAATTAGGACTGGAGAATGTAAAAGCTTATCACAAACGAGCAGAGGAACTGAAGGAGCGTTATGATTTTGTGGTAAGTAGAGCCGTGACACAAATGCCAAAGTTTTTACCTTGGATTAGAAATAAGTTCAAGAAAGAGCAGCAAAATGGATATCCCAATGGGCTGTTTTATTTAAAGGGAGGTGACTTAAGAGAAGAACTTAAAACAGTCCAACAATACAAAGAGGTAAACGACCTTTCGGACTATTTTGAGGGTGAATTCTTTGAAACAAAAAAAGTGGTGTACGTCAATATGACGGGGCAATAAAAAGCTTAAGGGTTAGGTTCAAATTCCTCAACCTCAATTAATTCAAAATCTAAATCAGGAAAAATAGCTTTGAACTCATCTGCAGTTTCTTTAATGTCAAGATCATCCATTTCATAATACCATTTTAGTTTCATGAAATCGGTTCCCAAAAAGTCAAACAAGCGCTGAATAAGGTTTCGGAGTACGACAGCTGAACCTGTGTTGAAGTATTCAATTCGGAATTCGAGCTGTGTTTGTTTTTTAGGATTGACCAAATAAGAATCCAGAGCTTCGTTTAATGGTCGGTAATATTCAAAGGGATTTTCGGGCAAAGAAATACCAGAGATTGCAATTAATCCCTGATTCAAATCTGCGTTAATATATGGTGTTCTTTTAGAACCTTCAATTATCAAAGACATCAAAATACCCTTTCTCCAAATATAGCATTTTAAAAATCAAGAACAAACAAAGAATTTGCAATTTCCTTGCAAAATAGCCCTTTCTAAGGGCTAACTATTTGTTTTTCTCAGCTTTGAGTTCGGCTTCCTTTTTCTTTAAAGCTTCGCCTTTTAATCGAACACCTTCCCAATAAAGGTGGTAACCTTCCTGCTTCCCATCTTTATCATAGAAAATCCAGTAGCCATGTTTAACCCCATATTTATACCTCTCAAGACGCGCTAATTTTCCGCTAGGGTAGTAGTGTTTTATGATTCCTTCTTTGTTACCATCAACGAAGTTTCCTTCCTCCGCCAATTTTTTACTAGGATGATATTTTTTGTATTCTCCATGCTGAAGACCATTCTTCCAATAGGAGTATTCCATGATACGATATTCCCCATTTACCGGCTCATAGTACACCACTTTCTGTCCGTGTAAATCACCTTTCAAATAATCTTCCTGATAACTTACAACACCTCTGTCATCATAATAAACCCAGGTGCTATCCTTTTTTTGATCGATGTATTTACCCCGTGCCATCATATAACCCGAACGGTGATACATTTTACTGTAGGAAACCCCGTTTGACTTAAATTGAATAACAGCCTCTACCTCTCCTGTTTCATAGTAGTAAACAAATTTACCATAAGGTTTGTCATCCTTAAATTGCCCAACATAGCGGAAAACAGCATTTTGTGGATATGGTTTTTTCCATACACCTTGTTTTCGCCCTTGTGAATCTTTTTGATTGACTTGAGCAAAACTGCTTACAGTGAAGCAAGTGAAAAGCAATATGAGAGATAGATATTTCATGGGGTCATTTTTTCAACTGCAGGGATACCTCGTACAAATTTTGGAAAATATAATCCGCTTTTGTGGAAATGTTACGATCATTTTTCAACATAATAGTTTTCATTCCCAAATTCATACCAAACTCAATATCGCTCTCCGAATCACCTATCATTACTGACTTTTCAAAGTCAATTTCGGGGAAATCACCTTGAGCTTGTAAACCCATTCCGGTTCCGGGTTTACGATTAGGACTGTTTTCTTCCTTGAGTTCAGGAGCAAAATAGTAACGATCTATTTGTCCTCCGTGCTGCTTAAAAACCTCAGACATATAACCATGAATAAGGTCTAAGTCATCAGCCGTCATTAGTCCTTTCCCGATTCCTTGCTGATTGGTAACTACAACAGTTCTCCCAAACAACTGGTTAAAAGTAGCTATGGCTTGAGGAACGCCATCAATGATTCTTAGCTCGTTGAGTTGTTTGACATAATCATCAATTAGTCGATCATTAATCACCCCATCACGATCTAAAAATAGGGTCCAACTACTGTCAATATTTAAATCTGTCAAACTCATGATAAAACGTCTTTTGAAAATTGGTGATAATCGGTAGGAATGCCAATGTCCATAAAATAGTCATCAAAGCACAGTCCAAAAAAAGCTTGTTTGGCTGTGTCAATCTCCAAAAAGTCTTTTTCAAACGAGAATTTCGATCCAGCTTCAAAATCATCCAGTGCTGATTTATTCAAGCAATAAATACCTCCATTAATGATGGTCTCCTCTCGGAATTCTTTTTCCTTAAAGGCGACTATTTTTTCATTTTCCAGTTCAACATTTCCATATCGATCTACCTTTTGCAATTTTTTAAGCGCAAGGGCACATTTGGCATTCTGTTGAAAATAGAAATCACTTAGTTTTTGAAGGTTAACCTTAAAATAGGTGTCACCGTTAATAATAAAAACGGACGAATTTTGGCATTGTTCTAAAGCAAGTCGAATTCCTCCTCCGGTTCCCAACGGCTCTTTTTCTACCACATAAACCAACTTTAAATTCTTATAGGTCGATCCGTATTCTTCCTGAATCATTTCCCATTTAAATCCTACTGAGAGGTAAACGGTTTGGATGTTTTGTTCAATTAAATATTCAAACAAGTAAGTTAGAAAAGGTGTATTATTAATGGGGGCTAAAGGTTTAGGATATTCTCCAATTTCAGATCGAAGACGAGTTCCTAATCCACCAGCCAATACAACCGCTTCTGTTATTTGATGGTCCATGTGTCCAATCCTTTTGAAGTAAATTGATAGTGGACAACATTTCCACCAATTTTATTGAGAGTTTCAATGACTTTGTAGCGGTTGACACTTTCGGCAAAAAACATCATAAATCCGCCACCACCTGCTCCCGAAATTTTACCTCCAATGGCTCCGGCTGAAATGGCTTGTTCGTAGATATTGTCAATGAGTTCATTTGAAATTCCGTTGGCCATTTGTTTTTTATTGAGCCAACTTTCATGTAAAATTTCCCCAATAGCTCTAACGTCACTTTGTAAAAAGGCTCGCTTCATATCAAAAGCTTGTTCCTTGAGTTTATGCATGGCCTGGATAGGCTTTTCATCGGACTTTTGGACGTTGCTAATTTGCTTTTCGATGATTTTGGCCGATTCTCTGGAGGTTTTGGTATAATACAGAATCAAGTCAAAATTAAGTTCGTTTAAGAAGCTCTTTTTGGTTCGGAGTGGATTGACAATGACTTTATCGTCTTTTAAGAACTCCATGAAATTAACGCCTCCAAAGGTAGCCGCATACTGATCTTGTTTTCCTCCAGACATGCCCAAATCAATTCGCTCAATATCAAAAGCCAAATGAGCGATGTCATATTCTCCCATAGGAAGTTGAAGCCATTCTACAAAAGCTCCCAAAATGGAAACGACAAGAGTAGAGGAGGTTCCTAATCCACTTCCTGTTGGAACGTCCATAGAGGTTGTCAATTCAAATCCCGACGGAATACCATATTCCTTGAGCATTCGATTGTACACTCCAATTTGAAGGTCTACAATTCCATTTCGTTCTAATTCTTTTCCTCCTTCAAACTCAAAACTCTTCTGCTGATCAATAGAATGGAATATAACTTTATTATCAGTTCTTGGAATAATAGTAGACCAGGCATATAAACTTACCGTGACATTGAGGATTGCTCCACCATAAAGGTCTGAATAAGGACTAACGTCTGTTCCTCCTCCGGCTAAGCCCAATCTAAAAGGTGCTTTACTTCGAATGATCATTTTTACGTACTATGAGGTTAAAGGTATAAAATGTTGTGCTAAACTTTTTCAGCTAAAGCAAGGATCTTTTTGGTGAGTAAATCCCAACTGTATTTTTTCTTTTCTTCCCGAACATTTTTGACAAAGTCGTTTTCTTTTTTGGCCGTGTAAAAATCGGAGAGGGAAGAGGCAATTTTCGAAGGATCCTTCTCAACTACATAACCTACTTTACCATGAGGAACCATCTCTGGTAATCCACCAACATTGGTAACTAAAAGAGGCTTTTCAAAATGATAAGCAATTTGTGTTACCCCGCTTTGGGTAGCATTTTTATAAGGCTGAGCAATGATGTCTGCGGCACAAAAGTAGCGTCCAACTTCAGAGTCGGTAATGAATTGGTTTACGACAATAACATCCTCCTGAAGTTTTAAATCGCTAATCATTTGAGTGTACTTTTCTTCATTAGAATAATACTCTCCGGCAATGAGTAATTTGAGCTTTTGCTCTTTATAGTTCATTTGAGAAAAGGCCTCTAACAAAAGGTCTAATCCTTTATAATCTCTAATGATCCCGAAAAATAGAATGTAGCTAAAATCTGAATCTAATTTCAGCAGTTTTTTAGCTTCTTCTTTGGGAATTAAGTCTCCGAAATTGTCAAAAAGCGGATGAGGATTAAAGTCTCTGGGTTTCGTTTTGTCAAACAAGCCTAAATCATTTTCTACACTTTTAGACATGGAAATAAATCCTTGAATGGGTTTTAGAAAGTAGCGGGTAAAGCTTTTATCTCCTGCCCGTCCTTCATGTGGAATGACATTATCAAGAATGGTAATGATTTTTGTATGCTTGTTTTTGCGAACCTTTCGCGCAATGGTTCCAAAACACGGTCCCATAAATGGAAGCCAGAATTTGAAAATCAGCAAGTCAGGTTTTTCTTTCTTGATACGATTTCCAATTTTTAGCCAGTTAAAGGGATTGACTGAACTCACTAAACGTTCTATCTTCAATTCCTTTGGAGTAGGTTCATCACTGTATTGTGTTTTCCCTGGAAATAAAAAATTGGGATATTGCGTTGTAAAGGTGTAAATCTTTACATCATGTCCTTCTTTTTGAAACTGCAATGCCAGACGTTCATTATAAGAGGCTAGTCCTCCTCTGAATGGGTGAGCAGTACCGAGGATGATGATTTTTTGGCTTGCTTTCACTTAAGCTTAAATCTCTTTTTCTATGAGGTAATTATTTCGGATGGATGAGTTTCTACTAATCAACTCACCAATGAATCCGGCTAAGAAAAGCTGAACTCCAATAATCATTGCCACTAAGGATAAAAAGAACTCTGGCCGATCGGCAATGAGTCTTCCACTAGTATCTATAAACAGTTTGTCAATTCCTAACCAAAGTGCAAAACAAAATCCAATAAAAAAGAAGAGGGAACCAAACAAACCAAAAAAGTGCATGGGTTTTTTCCCAAATCGAGTGATGAAAGTGATGGTGAACAGATCCAAAAAACCATTGACAAAACGATCTAATCCAAACTTGGTTTTACCGTATTTACGTTCTTGATGCTGAACAACTTTTTCACCAATTTTACCAAAACCAGAGGCTTTCGCAATAACTGGAATATAGCGATGCATTTCACCAAAAATTTCAATGGACTTTACAACATCCGATCGATAAGCTTTTAAACCACAATTCATATCATGTAGCTTAATTCCACTCATCATTCGGTTAACACCGTTATATAATTTGGTGGGAATGGTTTTACTAAGTGGATCATAACGCTTTTTCTTCCATCCTGAGACTAAATCAAATTGATCTTCCATGATCATACGATAGAGTTCCGGAATTTCATCCGGACTATCCTGCAAATCGGCATCCATTGTGATAACAACCTGACCTTTGGTGGCAGCAAAACCAACGTGTAAGGCGGCAGATTTACCATAATTTCGTTGAAACTTAATTCCTCTTATGTGAGGATCGTTTTGCTGAAAAGATTCAATAATTTTCCAAGAGTCATCTTTACTTCCGTCATCAATAAAAACAACTTCGTAACTGAAATTATTTTCATTCATTACCCGCTTAATCCAAGCATGTAATTCCGGTAAGGATTCAGCTTCGTCCAGCAAAGGAACGACTACACTTATTTGAGGATTATTTTCCACGGGCTAAATATACACATTATCACTCTCCTCTTATACCCATTTGGTATAAATAAGGTTGCCGGATTTAAGGTTTTTTAATAAGATAGATGAGGATTGCTTTTTTACGAAGCACTAATCGTCTCACTCTTCAACTCCATCAGTACACTAAAGGCATGACTTACGATAGTTGTATCCACAACAATGGTAAACTCATTGGTGGTAGAAATAACCTCTGATAAGTTAATTCCTTCCCAGGCGATTTTTTTCAAGAGGTAGTAATAAACTCCCGAAATTTCGGTATTCACCTCAGGTAATTTCATGGTAATGGATGAAAGATTGGTTTCACTTGAGATTAAGCTGTCCTCTTTAAACATCTTTACCATTTTGTCTGCAAATTGTGCATTGGTAATGATGGTGGTTTCAGATACACCTCGTGATACTGTATAAAAGTTGTCGGAGATATCTTTGATTTGTGACAAGAACTTAGCTTGATCTTGTGATATCCCAACATAGTTTTTAAAGGTAAACTTGGATAGGTTGCTTCGTACAATTAAATCACCCAGCTCACTCATGAAGTTTCTAATCTTCATTTCAATTTTTTGATTCGGTCCGGGAGGCATTCGTTTAATGGCCATGATAATTGCCGAGTCAGAAATGTCTTTTCCAGTGATTTTTCTAATCTCCGGATTTAACTTTCGGGCAAGTGAACTAATGTTAATTAAGCCTTCTGAAATGGCTTCCTGAATAAAGGGGGACTTGTGTATAAGTCGCTCAATTACTTTGCTTAGTCTATCCATGTTAATAATTTAACTCTGTGTTAAAATTGCATTACAAATATAATCAAATTAACAAAAGAGGGTCATTATGCTATAAATTTGTAAAAAAAAATTAAACAAAATGGAAAGCACACCCTATTATTTTTATGACCTCGACTTGTTAGAGAGAACACTTATGGCAGTGGAAATGAATACAGTTTCTGTACCATATAAGGTTCATTATGCAATAAAGGCGAATAACAATAAGAAGGTGCTTTCTTTAATCGCTTCAAGAGGATTTGGTGCAGACTGTGTGAGCAGCCAGGAAATTATGTGGGCGTTGGATGCAGGTTTTAAAGCAGAGGATATTGTTTTTGCAGGAGTTGGCAAAACAGACGCTGAAATTGAATTTGCCGTACGAAGAGAAATAGGCATGTTAAATTGTGAGAGTCTTGAGGAAATTATCGTTGTAAACGAAATCGCCGAGCAACTAAACAAGAATGTCCGAATAGCGCTTCGATTAAATCCAAATGTCAATGCACTAACCCATGAAAAAATCTCGACGGGCTTAGCTGAAAATAAGTTTGGTTTAACGACTTTGGAATTTGAGGAACTCATTGAGGTTTATTCGCAACTGAGAAATGTGGAGATTACAGGACTTCACTTTCATATTGGCTCTCAGGTGTTGAATATGTCAGCCTATGAGGATCTTTGTCATAAAATCAACAAGATCATTCCTCGTTTCGAAGCGCATTTCGGAGAATTAACTTACCTCAATGTTGGAGGTGGATTGGGGATTGATTACGAAAATCCAGACGAAAATCCAATTCCGGATTTTGAATCTTACTTCAACGTATTTAAAAACAACCTTGACATTCCAGCCGACTTTCCAGTGCATTTTGAACTAGGACGTTCTATCGTTGGACAATGTGGACGTTTAAGAACCAGAGTGCTCTATATAAAAAGAGGAGCCATGAAAAACTTTGCGGTTATGGATGCCGGAATGACAGAATTGTTGCGTCCTGCTATGTATGGTGCAGCGCATCAAATTGCAAAAATGAACTATGGCATTGAGGAAGAAAAGAATGTCTACGATATCGTAGGACCAATTTGTGAGTCGAGTGACTGTTTTGCTCAGGATGTTATCCTACCCGAATTAAAGAGAGGAGATGTCGTTGAGATTAAAAGTTGCGGAGCTTATGCCGAATCCATGTCTTTAAATTATAATGGACGAGGAAGAATAGGAAGCGTACCATCTAACCAGGTGGCGACTAGTTTGCGAATTGTTAAAAGCGCATAATTGTTTCATACCAATATAGTAAATGAGGAGGGATGTCTTAGGATGTCCCCTTTTTTGTTTTAAGAAATGGATTCTCTCAACTTCAAAAGTTTCTTCAACTCTTTTTTTCCTCGATTTACCACACCAGCCGAATAGTTTTCGCTGATGAGTATTTCAACGGGTAAAATAACTTCGTCCGCCAATTCTGGATACCGTTCACAAATACGACGAGCTACTGTCATTCCAAAAGCCTTTATGGCAATGGCTTCATCCATTGATTTCAGGTACTCAATACAATGGTCAAACAATTCTCCCTCTACCTCTTCCGGAATCTCCGAAGTTTGAAAAGTGCGGAGGGTATTTCGTTTAAAAGCATCTACCGGATTTGTAGAAAGTCCGTTTACCATCTCAATTAAATAGGGTCGAACCATGGCTACTTTTCGGTTGCAAATTTTGCTTACCACCTGACTTGAACGTTGAACCAGCCGAATATCATCACCAAAATAAAGTTCCATCACCTCTGCCAATCGTTCTTCATTATCTCCCACATAATCTGCAATAGTTTGCCAGGTTTCTTTAGAGTTTTCTTCGGTAAGTTTTGCTTTGATGTCCACTTTAAAAAGGCTGTTTTTAAACGGTTTTCATTTCAATTTGCCACAAAAGATAAAACAAAATGAAGGATTGTAGGCTTTGATAGTGGCTTCATCAACTCAATCTTTTATCTTTGTGGGTTCCAAAAAGATTAAGGAAGATGTTTGAAAATTTAACGGAGAAATTTGAAAGAGCCTTTAAAGTATTAAAAGGACACGGGCAAATTACAGAAATTAACGTTGCTGAAACGCTAAAAGAAGTAAGAAGAGCCTTATTGGATGCGGACGTTAGTTATAAAACGGCCAAAGAGTTTACCGCTACGGTAAAAGAAAAAGCCATTGGACGTGACGTACTCACCACAATTTCTCCAGGTCAGCTCCTAACCAAGATTTGCCACGAAGAGTTGGTAGAATTAATGGGAGGTGAGCAAGAAGACATCAACTTCCAGGGAAATCCGGGAGTTATCTTAATGTCCGGATTACAAGGTTCGGGTAAAACAACCTTCTCAGGGAAATTAGCCAATTGGTTAAAGAACAAAAAAGGGAAAAAGCCATTGTTGGTAGCTTGTGATGTTTACCGACCTGCGGCGATTGATCAAATTCACGTTTTAGGGGAACAACTAGACGTTGAGGTTTATTCAAACAGAGAAGAAAAAAATCCGGTTAAAATTGCCGAGGCTGCTATTGCGCATGCAAAGAGTAACGGATTCAATGTAGTTATTGTCGATACCGCTGGTCGTTTGGCTGTAGATGAGCAGATGATGCAGGAGATTGAAAACGTGAAAAATGCCATTAGGCCAACTGAGACTTTGTTTGTGGTTGATTCCATGACGGGGCAGGATGCGGTGAATACGGCTAAGACCTTTAACGACAGAATTGATTTTGATGGTGTAATCCTAACCAAGTTAGATGGTGATACACGAGGTGGTGCTGCTCTATCGATTAAAGCGGTGGTTGAGAAGCCAATCAAATTCGTAGGTACGGGTGAAAAAATGGACGCTTTAGATGTCTTTTACCCGAATCGTATGGCCGATCGTATTTTGGGAATGGGAGATGTTGTATCCCTCGTTGAAAAAGCCCAGGAACAATACGACGAAAAAGAAGCTAAGCGACTTCAAAAGAAGATTGCTCAAAATAAATTTGACTTTGACGATTTCTATGCTCAATTGCAGCAAATCAAAAAGATGGGTAACGTCAAAGATTTGATGGGAATGATTCCGGGAATGGGTAAAGCCATGAAAAATGTGGATATTGACGATGACGCATTTAAAGGAATTGAGGCGATCATTCAATCCATGACACCAAAAGAAAGAGCACATCCGGAGGTGATTGATGGATCACGTAAAAAGCGTATTGCTGCTGGTAGCGGAAACAGTGTTCAGGAAGTGAATAAGTTGTTGAAGCAGTTCAATGAAACCAAAAAGGTGATGCATTTGATGAGCAACAAGAAAAACATGGCCAACATGATGCGTCAAATGAAGGGCATGAAAGGAATGCCAGGAATGTAATTTCAACTTTTGTCTTTTAAATTGACCATACTGGGATCTGGAGCGGCAGTTCCAACACTGAATCGCTCAGTTACTTCTCAGTACCTCAACTTTAACGAACGACGTATTTTAATTGATTGCGGAGAAGGAACGCAAATGCAACTCCGTAAGTTCAGAGTAAAGTTTCAACGCTTACAGTTTTTGTTGATTAGCCATTTGCATGGCGATCACTATTTGGGGATTTTTGGTCTTTTGGCTTCAATGAACCTCACGGGCCGAACCAGTAAGCTAACAATTGTTTCCCCGCCCGGTTTAAAGGAATTGGTGGAACTGCAATTCAAGACCTCCAAGGTTTATTTAGCCTACGAAATTGAGTTTATAACCATTGAATCTAAAACCAAAGAGTTGGTATTTGAGGATAAGGTGCTTAAAATCTTTGCTTTTCCAATGAAGCATAGAGTTCCGACCTATGGTTATTCATTTGAAGAGCAGTCAAAACGTCCTAATGTGGATAAGGAAATGATCAAAGAATATGCTTTGACGACTCTTGAAATTCAACAAGCCCTCAGAGGAGAGAATATTGAAAAGGATGGCGAGATCATTTCTCCAAATCAGGTGCTTTTACCACCAGCCAAGCCACTCAAGTTTGTGCATTGTAGTGATAGTTTGTATAAAGAGGCTTTGGTAGAGTGGATTTCGGATGCAGACTTGTTGTACCACGAGGCGACTTTCTTAGAAAAGGAAAAGGACAGAGCCAAGGCCACCATGCATTCAACCGCAGCTGATGCAGCTAAAATTGCCCAAAAATCGAAGGCTAAAAAACTACTCATTGGTCATTTTTCCGCCCGGTATAAAAATACGGATAAGCTGTTGGAAGAAGCTCAGGAAATCTTTCCCAATGTTGTTTGTGTGGAGGATGGAGATGAGTATTTGATCTAGATATTTAGTTTCGACTCAAACAAAATCACTTCCACTTCCAATCATGTTTGGTAAACTGATTGGTGAAGTACAGTGGAACACATTCCAAATGAAATTCATCCTGATCTTTCTCTAAAATCAACATACAGTTTTCTGGCAAAGCCCCAGATTCTGTAAATTCCAGTTCTTTGACTTTGATGGATTGAGTGATTTCATTTAAATCAGTCTCCTGGCTAAAAGGTTTTCCGGTATGTCCAAAAAAGTGGTATTGAAAAGGGATATGATCTAAAACTTCTCTAATTTCTTTGGATCCATAGCCAGGATCTCCTGAATTATCCGAATCGTGGGTGATAAACAGTTCAGGAATTTGTTTAGACTTGAAGAGCTTCTTGATTTTCGCGAATTCGTAAGCTTGAATAAATCTCGGTTCAGTTCGGCCTTTTCGGTCACCAATTCTGCCTAATCCCACAAAGGATATTTGTTCTTTTTCTTTTTCAAAATTTTGAAATTCGCCTGATTTACATAGCCAAACGCGCTTATAGGCGTCAATGGGGAAACGTGTTTCGGTTGAATATTGATTCTCTAATTCATCCAAATAGTCATGGTCTTCGTGGTTTCCTCTTACACAAATCATGTCAATGTTGAGCTCATCCAAAAAAACTTGAATTTCAGCATTTGGCTGAATAAAGTCATCGTGGAATCCCAGTTCATCTCGGTCGTATTTAGCATGACGAATTGTGGCTTTGTCCAGATTGTCTAAGTTAGGATAGGCACCAAGGTCTCCACATTGGAGAATGAAATCTATCTTTTTACCGAAATCAATTTGGAATTGATGAACTAGTTTGAACGGTAGGAGAAGTTTTCCGTGTATGTCTGAGAAAATGGCTGTTCGGATCATTTTGAGTATTCTGTAGGAGCAAAATAAGTATAAATCATCTTATCATGATTTTATAGTAAGATTTTGGTCTTAAAGCACACATTTCGGAAATTCGTCTATTGAATCGTCTGTTTTTCTCTCCACTGCAATGGAGAAGCTAAATCCATATTACTGAATTCGAGATGTAAAACCCTTCTTCTTTTTTGAGCAGTTGACCGACTCGAGGCGTGAAAAGTGAGTGGTTTCATGAGCATGATTCCTCCTTTGGGAACTATGCACATTTCTTCCTCTTCTGTTGAAATATCCTGAATTCGTTTCACACCCCATTTGTGTGATTTGGGAACAACTCTCAATGCTCCGTTTGTTTCGTCGGTATCATCTAAATGAACACGTATGGTGACAATATTATCAAGAATTTTGAGTGGAGGTTCCACACCGAATTGCCCTTTCTTTTTGGTCCAGTTTTTATAACCCTCTATTTCAAATCGTTCAGATATATTAATGCTCAAATCTTGATGATAAGCCACAAACCAATTGGATTCTTCGGGCTTGTCAAAATAAATGGCTTTAGTTAAAAAGTAATCGGCTCCAGCAAAGTCAGCAATTAAGGTTTTCATTTTTTTGGTCCAAAGTAAGGGTGACAATTCTGGAATTTCTTCTAGGGTTTGTCTAATGGCATGAACAGCTTTGGTATGGTCCAATTTGGTACAATAATTATCCAGGAGGTGTCTTAATTGGTCTACTTCAACAGAAGTGTAAATGTCTGGAATAACCGCAAAACCGTTTGTTTCAAAATTTGATTTCGTAACCATAAGTGTTCCTAAGTTATGACTAAGGTAGGAAATTAAGGAGGATGGTATAAAGACTCTTTTTAGTAAGAACGAACGCTTAGGGTGAGATTCATCGATTAACTAAGAAATTCCAAGTTCCTCAATTTTCGATTCAATATCACTTACTTTTTCGGTCCAATAGATAACAGCTTTATCAGTTTCAATTTTTCTGTTTTTTTGAGGTCCGCTTTTTACATCTTCAGGTAAAGTGAAAAGGTAATCCTGGTGTTGTTTCCAATCGGTTTGTTTTTCACTTTGAGTTTGAGGCTCAATTCGATTCTTCCAAAAACGTAAATGATCAATGTACTGCTCTTTTCTTTTGAGCAAAAGATTCATTAATTGTTTTTTGTCTTTAGGGATATAACCCGGTCCTGTACAACCGCAAGAATGAAAAGTGATTCCGGCTTGATACAAATTTTCGATGTGTTTCCAGGCTTTTAAATCTGTCTTTTTAGGCGATTCAAAATCCAATCCCATATCCATAGTTAATGAACCACATTCAGGACAGGTAGCACTTTTCTTCTCTTTATTGTAGGCTGCGTCTCGATCTACATCCACCAACAATTTCCGCTTAAATGTCTTTCGACAGTTGAAGCAGGCGTAATGGGGTTTATAAGAATACATTCCGTAGCGACACATTGTACCAGAGTTTTAGTTTGAAAGACCGAAAGTATTTTTATTCGTCAACTTTGAGACAATATTCAACAAACTCTCTACCGAAATCTGAAATTATGTAAAGTGTAATCTCTGCCCAATTAATACTCGGGTGTAAGGTTCCGTTTAGTTTCGAATGAAGAAGACCATAAGATTTTAATTTTTCAAGGGAACCATTGAATTCAGCATTATTTTCTTGAGTATTTTTTAATTCTGGAGTATATCCACTATTACTTTCAGCACCGTACAAATTTTGAATTATTTGTATATCCATATCTGTTAATTTACCCAAGGTTTCAATGAAATATTTTCTTTTACCATAAGAGTCTGAATCTTGAGAAATTAACGAATTATAGAAGCAATTTTTAAAATAAGTACGTTTTGAATCTAGGTAATCTTTTTCGACATTTTCATTTATCTCTTCTATAATTCCTGTAAGTGAATCTTGATCTATATTTTCAAGTTTTTCAGAAACCTTCTCTCGGATAGAGTCAAAGTCGTCTTTTATTTCCTGATAAAAACATTCAAGTCGAATAAATCTCTTTTCTTGTTTTCTTCCAAAATATAATGTGCTAAGGGTGCCACCAACCATAGGGATAGCTAATTCCTGCTTCAAG
>JAKSBJ010000044.1 GCA_022361195.1 Flavobacteriales bacterium | reverse complement strand
ACCTGATCGGTGATGTCATTCATCAGGCTGGAAATGGTACTGCCGGACACAAAGGATGCGGTAAACGAAATATTGGGCAGTTCCACATCGGTGTTCAACTGCACCAGCGCGCCGGACGCCAGTTCCGATTTGATCACTGTCGACGGAATGGCGCAGATACCCATGCCGGAAAGCGCCAGCCGGATGATGGCGCCCAGCGACGTCGATGTGGTGATGTGGGGGGCGTCTACCGCAGTTGACGTCAGCAATTCCCTGATATGGCGGTACGGTTTGGTATTGCTGGCAAAGGTCAGGATGGTTTCGTCGCCAATATCCGCCAGTGTCCAGAAATCGTGACGGGCATTCAGTTCCGGCGATGCCGCCAGAATCTGGTCATAGGTGCAGATTTCCCGGTTCGAAATCGTGGTTTCCGCCACCGGCCCCATCAGAAAGGCGAGGTCGATTTCCCGCGCCACCAGGGCGTTGCGGAGGTTGTCGGTGGAATCCACGATCAGGTCGAAGGAAAGCTGTGTGCGCGCTTTGCCCAGATGGGTCATGAATTCCGGCAGCCAGGTGGAAATGATGGTTTCCGACGCGCCCACCCGGATGGCCTGGGCCACATTGGCGGTATCGGCAAAGGCCGTCAGCACATCCTGTTCCAGCTTCATCAGCCGTTCGGCATAGATGAACAGTTTCCGCCCTTCCGGCGTCAGTTCGGCATTGCGGGTTTCGCGGACAAAAACGGCGGTGCCGAGGTCCTGTTCCAGCACATTTATGCGGGCGGAAATGGCGGGCTGGGTCAGATGCAGTTTTTCCGCCGCCGCCCGGAAACTGCCCAGGCTGGCGATCCAGTAGAATGTATCCAGGTTTCTGACCTTCATCGCGCGCGCCTCTCCCCTGTCCGGCGGCGTCAGTATCGGCGCGCCTGTGGTGGCCGTCAAACAATGACCGCCGGACGGGGCAGGAACCGCACAGCGCCCTTGCACCCGTTTGCGGTATTGGGTATTGCCTCAGCGGGGGTAATGGACATTGGCGTTAAATGGTCTGTCCTTGCCGATTCAGTATGACCGGACGGGCGGAACGACAAATTGAGCAATACCGATAGTGCCAAGCTGGATCGGCCGAAGCCGAAATCCGTCAAGGGTCTGAGCCGCTTGTGGCGCTTCGCCAGACCATACCGTTTCCGCATTTTTGTCGCCCTGATCGCGCTGACCGGCGCGGCAGGCTCGACCCTGGCCATTGGCCAGGCGGTGCGCCGCATGGTCGATAACGGGTTTGGCCAGGCGGGTGAGGGTCAGTTCCTGGATGAATATTTCATCGCCCTGTTCGGCGTCTTCGCCCTGCTGGCGCTGTT
>JAKSBJ010000045.1 GCA_022361195.1 Flavobacteriales bacterium | reverse complement strand
TTTCGTTGCCGAATTAAAGGTGTGTTCTCGGCGGTATGTAAAATCTTCAGGATAACCTCCGTCAGTACTGCTAGGTTCATAGTGTCCGTTGTAATCAACCACCCGTTTTGTCATTTTTAAGATGTTCAGCGTTGCTCCCAGATTAGCAAAAGCCATCGCCTTTCCTATCGCATGTTCATAATGAAGTCCAGCTGAAATAGGAATATTCAGGTATTTCAAATGCTTCATTTTATTGAAGCTTCTCTCCACGACAGGAGACTCAGTGAGAATGTCATTTTCAAATTCTTTACGATAAGCTTTTTGAAGCCCATTTCGTAGGATGTTAAGGCTTCCATAATAGCCAAAGCCATGCTCCCCAATGACCTGTTCATACCGAATACCAAGTCCTAAACCGGTCGAAGCAAAGCCATCTTGGGCATAATAGGCATTCACTCCTTCAGTGCCTTTAAAATCTCCCAGAGGAATAGATACTCCTGTGTGAATCGTAATGCCCTTTTGAGAAAAAGCTGTGTTTCCGAGCATGAGAAGTGCCACCAAAAATCGTTTGTGTTTCATTGTAATCTTGTCTTTAATACTGTTCGGTGATTCACGAACAATGGGTTATGTATTTGATTTGATGAATTTTGAACCACAAAAATTCATGGAGCCAAAGTACTAAACCAAAATCAAATTGCATAATATATGTTACATATTTAATTGTGTAACATTTGTATGATAATACACCGTCCTTTGTCTTGTAACTTACCCTTGCTATGAAAAAAGGAGACAAGACACCGAAACAAGACGACCCATATTTGGCTTTAATTGGAAAGCGATTGAAAGAATTGCGGATTGAGAAAGGCTATTCGAATTATGAGAATGTAGCCTATGATAACGGTATCAACCGAATGGTGGTGTATCGTGCCGAGAAAGGAACGAATCTAACACTGAATACTCTTTTGAAGTTCTTGAGGATTTATGAAGTGAGTCCGAGCGAGTTTTTTGCATCTGTAGAGAAGATGGAGGAGTAGTCTCTTTTATGTTTTATTCAAGAAAAATTGATTTTTTTTTCAATTGTAGGCCACTGTTATTGATTTATTTACGTCTATAGGGGCATTTATTAACCAGTACTAGGAAAAAACAATATGAGTAAAATGATAACAATGTTAGTGCTTATAGCGATTATCGTCTTTTTAGTATCACTTGCTTTAGGAATCTATGATGAAGTAGGTAAGCGAGGAGATAAAGAAGAAGATAAAGAACGAGAAAGAAAACTTAAGCATCTTTTTTATTTAAGAAAAAAGTATAACAAGTTGATAAAACGCCATCAACAATTTCAGAAAGGAGCAAGTTCTAAGTTTAGACTTTACTATATCGGAGGAAGGATTCTATTTGCGACAGTTCCTTCAGTTATAATTGGAATATTGACATTTTCAATGGCTCCATTTTTGAATCCGACTTATTCGATTTCTCTCCTAATGAGTTTTGCTACTGCTTTAGGTATTATTGTGGGTATTGTTGGACTGGTTCCTTTGTTTACCAAATCAGCAAAAAATGTACCCACTTTACTGAGAGGATATAAAGGTTATTTAGAAGAAAAAGTTTATGGAAAAAGACTCGGAGATAAATCTGCTCAGCGTTTAAACATTGCTATGAAAAAAGTTGAATTAGAAATAGAGTCTCTTTGGAAAGAAGGACGTTATGAAGAAAGATTTGATTTAGCAAATTAGTCAAAAAATCACCATTAAGAATAATGGTGATTACTGATTAATAAGGTTCTTTTTCTAATTTATCCCCATCAATCAATCCTGCTTTTTTATAATATTTTTGTTCTCTCTCTTCTGATTCAAAAATACTATTGAACGTAATTGTACCTTTCATTTTTTTTGGCTCTTTTAAGCTTTCTAAACTCTCTCTCTTCATTCTTGCAGTTGCAAAAAACCAATCATCCACTAGGTCATATATAAATTCAACTATCATTTCTTCGAAATTTCTCTTTCTAAGTTATTAAATTTTGTCAAATACAGATAAAAACCGTCAGCATAGGATTTCATAATTTCGGTTATGAGTAATTCATCTCTCCTTTTAAAGACGTTTTTTTTGTAGTAATCTGCAACTAGTATACCACGAATATCACAATTTTCTCCTTCGATTAGTTTTACAGCTACATAAGCCACAGAACCGTAATACTCGTCAACTTTGTTGTTATTAATTATAAATGGATTCCCCGTAACTTTTAAGTGTAATTTAGCTTTTTTTCTAAAATTGGGATAATAACAATGAGGCTTACGTTTTATAAACAAATCTTGATACGGGACATTATCCTTTACCAAGTGTGTGTTTATTGTGTGTCTATTTGGTAATTTTTTAGTGTTTGAGCAAGAACAGAAGGTCTTAAGACCAACCGATTTTAGGTCTTTTAACTCGTTTTTTTCTGGTATATGTTTTAAATGAACACAAATGTCCTTATTCAATACTCTACTGAGAGAATCAGATAAATAATCAATGTTCTTTTCACATACATCCCTAACCAATTCTATTAAAGTATCACCGTTGTCAGTGAACTTATCTCCAAGCTGCTCGATTCTAGTAATAGCATTTCTTAATTCATGATTGAATTTATGAGAATCTCTAGCAACTGCGCATAGTTTATCCTGATATCTCTTCTTAACAGTTATGTATTTAAATGTATAAATAGCAATACATAATAATATTATAGAGATGATGGCTATAGTATAATTTGTATCGTCAGATGTTGATTGATAAATAGATATTGCAGAAGAAACAGCAGCCAATGTTCCCACCAGAAATTGAACTACCCGAATGAAAACTAAATTCACGTATTAAAGTTTGGGTTAAGAAATTGTGGCCAAATGTACTTTTTTATTTCAGAATTTGAAAATAAAAACCGGCTAATCAGGTCTGTATGTGTTCTTGAAAATCAGACCAAAGAATTTGTATATTCAACCAAACCTTTCATTATGCCCAAAGAATTTGATGTAGAAGTAGTAGTAAATGAACTACAGGATTTAGCATTGCAATTAATACCTGGAGGGACTATCGCTAAAAATCTTCTTAGTTTAAGCAATACGATAAAGCGTGAACGTACCATTCAATTCATGGAGTTTTTAGAAGAAGACATTAAACGTTTTGTCTCTAGCGGAGGTGCTATTGAAGAAAATAAAATTCTCAATGAGCATTTTGTTGATTGTTTTGAATCCGTATGGAGGAAAGTTACTATTACTAAGAAAGAAGAAAAGATAAAATACTTCAAGAATATTCTATTCAGGCAAATGGTTGAGCCGGATGAATTTCATAGTTTCTTGAAGTTACTTTCCTATGTAGAACGACTTAACGAGATTCAGATTTTAATGCTCTATAACATAAATAAAGTATTCCGAGAAACTCCTCCAAATTATCGGTCAATATCCTTACGGAAAATCTATACCTCCTTTGATGATGCTGGTATTGATAACGTTGAAGGGGAATTCAATTTTAATATTATTAAAGAAGCAGAAAAGACGGAAGCATATCAGAATCAACTAGAAGCCCTTTACCCAACTCAACTATCAAAAGATGAATTGGATTTTTACTTTTTGGAGTTAAAGAATTTTGGATTTATCAGAGATTTAAATGAGGAGGCTCGTAACCGTTCTAAAAATCCTCATGCTCATGATTCCAGTAAACCATTATGGGTACCGACTAAAATGGGGATAAGTCTTTTAGATTTTATTAAGGAATATGGTTCCAGCGAAGAATAATAACTGATGCTATTTACATTACTCTTATTTCTCTGAGCATCTACATGTTATTATGTTCAAGATTGCATTGCTACAGTAGAACTTTCGCAACGCAAATCTTGAACGGGGATTCCCCGTTAACCCTATATCATCTTTCTTTCAATTTTTCTTGAAGAATTTGGTTCCCTTGTACCATGGTAGCAATAATTTTAACCGAATGGGTTGACCTATATCCTGTTGTCATAGCATCATCGAATTTGTCCATGATATTGTACTTTTCATTCTCATCAATGAAAACCCCTGCTTCATGCAAGAAAAAGTGCAAGAGTAAATGATAGTTTGAATAATCTTCCTTCTCTAAAGGGAGTAGATTAGTTATCATATTTCGCTTAACCAAATCATCAAAAACTCCCAAATTTTCAGATCGAATTTTAGATATGCCCAAATCTGCTAGAATATCATGATTGAATTGAATAAAAAGAATGTTTCTATCTTCTTCTACTTTCTGTTCTTCATCAATTCCAACATTAATATAAAGCCTCAATATGTTATGAATCTCACTGTCTGAATTTAAATTGAAAAAATGCTCACTCACTTTGGAATCTCCATTCAACGAATCCGCAAGTTTTAAAAAACTTGAATACGAAATAAAAAATTTACTTTTCTCATAAATTGAGGCCCAATAGAATAGCATTTTAGCCAGTCCGGGATATTCTGCTTCAAGCCTCTTCATGTCCGATCGAATTATATCTCGGAAGGCCGTTGTTGGTTCCGAGAGATCCGTTCTCGATTCTTCATATGATCTAGCCAGAGTAAATAACAATAAAAAAAGCGTGCTTCGATAATCTCTTCTTTTTCGGAAAATTGATTTCGCAGTTGTCTTCCAAATTGGATTCTTTCTCAGAACCTCTTTGATTATTTTCCTATTATCTCCTACACCAAGTTCTATTAAATTGTCAGGATTATAGAGATTATATAAATATACCTTACCTACAATTTGACGATCACCAATAATGATCCTAAGATTTTCAATTTGGCGAGTTTTCTCCAAAAAATCACGAACAATTTCATCCTTTTCTCCAATAATTGAATTAACTAATCTGTACCAATCTTCAATGAAAATTATAAAGTTCATTTCGGACAAATTCCTTATTTGATCTAGCCCCTCATTTGATAAGGTAGAAAATTGCCTTTCGTTAACCCAAAGGATATGAAATTCAGAGTTTATTAAATCAACAGCTAATCTTCTTAATAAGGTAGACTTCCCTGCTCCGCCATTGCCATAGACAACCGCTCCAACTTTATAGGTCCTAGAATCATTAAAGGAGTTTTTAAGTATTTCTAAAAGAGGAGTATATTCTTTTCTTGGGATGTCATAATCATTTATCACCCCAAACCATTGACAGCTGTCATTTTGTTTAGCCGTATAGAATTGAGAATGAGTGAACGACTCTGCTTGGTTAATTCTTTTCCTGAAGGTGTGGTCAATTAATGTTGTTCCAGATATTGAAGTATTCTCATCTAATTCGATAGGGACTCTTTCTTCATCTTGTCTCGAGGAATGCCCTCTTAAATATTTCTTTCGGAGGATGGTTAATTTATCAAGATAAGCGGTAGAATACCTTCTCTTTGATTCGTCCTTTTGTCGAAAGACTTTCTTTAACCATGATGGTGAAATTTCCTTTAGATCTTCAAAAAGCTCCTCACTGTCCTTCTTAACTTGGTTAAAAAAGGATTCGTCACTTTTGAGTTTGCTGAGCATTTCATTATTATCTCCGTGATAAACCTTATACGCTTCTACCAGTGAGTTATATAATTCTTCACCTTCCTGAAGCGAAAGTCTCACTTTCGTTTCATTCTTTTTTTGGGAGTTTTCAAGCATTTTATGTAATGGGTTAATGCAAAAATGAAAGTATCTAAAAGTAACGAAAAATAACTTGGATGTCGAAAAATGACGGTGCTACTTGCCATTGTCATTCAGGAAAACAGGAATAAAAAAAACGCTCCAGTTTCCTGAAGCGGCTAAAGAAATCAAGGTCACAACTTGACTCGATAGCTAAGTAAATGAATGTAGTCACAATACTTTCAATTACCTGTTCTAATCTTACCACATAGGTAAAAAAAGGCAAGTAGTACACTCCGCATCGAACATTGTGATTTTGAGAAGTTAAACTCTCAAAAAACAAAGATGAACAAGGACATTTTAGACAATGAGAATATCTCTCAAGTTTCAGTCAACAAACCTACCTTACAAGAAGTTAATTCATTATTAAGGAAAGAACAAACGAGAAGTTTGGGTTTGTTTTTACTGAATGAAATTAATTCTTCAAAGCTTTCGCCAAAACAATACTTAATGTATTGCTACTTGAAAGCAAAACATTTCACCATTCTTTATAATCAGTGA
>JAKSBJ010000046.1 GCA_022361195.1 Flavobacteriales bacterium | reverse complement strand
CAATCCACACGTTGTTACTCCTGAAGGTGAACCAGGAGCCGAAGTAACCAATAATCCAGGCAAGAGCAAACAGGGCCAGGGTGAATGGAATGAGGTCAGTGGATATTCCGTCTGAGGTGGCAGCCTCGTACCAGACGTTCACTCGCTCCCATATCTCAAGGGTAGCGCCTCTTATAGAGTCATCGTCGGCCGCGCCCAGTATCTGCCAGTAGATCAGGAATCGCAGAAGGCCTGTCTGGTCGTCGGAAAATATTGTTTGCAATGTATTGATACTGAAGAACAGGATAATTGCAGTGCTGATAAACGCAGTTGTGAAGATGCGAATTATATCCTGTTTTTGAATACCTCCCTTTCCGTGCCGGAATACCATTAATGCTATTATTCCAATTATAACAGAAATAATACCTGCTCTTGATCCGGTTAATAATATAGCAGATGAATTAAGTATTATTCCCGATGCAGTTAATATAATTCTACTGTCAATTTGGGAAAATATTTTTGCTATTTCCCTCATTTTTCCCTTATTTCTATGACTTTTCGATGGAATATTTTTAATAAATAAAATTAGATTTGCCGTTAATCCGATGCCGGAAAATATAACATATGAGTTTGGATTTATGAATGTTCCAGATACTCTCCCGATCCCCCAGGTTTTTTCAAACCATAATATGGTTTCCATGTTAAAAACATATAATGTCAGGCTGTATAATGCTATTCCCGTAGAAAAATAGGAAATCAGGTAAATTATCTTGATTGTACTATTATATGACTTTGCGCAATTGATAGAAATCCAGAATATCATCCCATAAGATAGAGTTTTTGAAAGAAAAATAGCTGATTTTTCCGGATTGATAGACGCTATTTCATCAATAAAAATGTATTTGGCTGCAATCTGTATTGTGGCCCAGGAGGTTGATAAGATAAAAAGTGCAGCCTCCCATTTTATTCTATGAATTACTTTATATGCCCTCTTGTACTTTCCAATTTCTATAACGGTCACTGAGATGAAAATGGTGAAT
>JAKSBJ010000047.1 GCA_022361195.1 Flavobacteriales bacterium | reverse complement strand
TTCATCAAACGATTAAAGATTTTTTAAAAGGGACAGATACTGTTTTAGAAAAGGCTATTGAAGTCATTTTGAAAGAGAAATAATCTCTGTCTATCGTTCATTATACGATCGATAATCCACTTCTGGATATTTTTTAGACTGAGGAATAAGAAGAATTGAACCAATTAATGAAATTACAATACTGCAAAGCCAAAACCAGTAACCTACTAAATAGGTTTTAATATTTGCGGTTTCGCCTGATGTAGAAATCATTAATTCTGTTACCCAAAGTAACGAAAGGGCCAATAAACATGCTACTATTGAAAGAGCGATCGAAATTCTGTTCTTTTTAAAAAGATAAAACCAGCTAGCAATAATAAATGGATTCGCCCACCAAGTAGGGTTTCTGGAAAAAATTCCGACCGTTAAATTAACCCAACCCATTCCCCAGCTATTTTCGGCATCTTCATGGACACCAAAAGTTGGCATAGCCAGTGAAGCAATAAACAATGCTAAAGCAATGTAAGTAGCAATTTCATTACAATATTTCAACATGAATAAGACCTCATTTTTTCTAAAATTAAACAAATGTGAAAAAAGACCTTCCAAGCGATATTTTTTGGACTTTTCAAGAAGGATTTAAAATACAAAAACCTTAAATTTAGAACACCACCTTTGTGGCAATTAGATGAAACAGTACCCTGCAAAAAAGAAAAAACAACGCCCTAAAGAACCATCCAGACGTTTTGACAAATCCCAGTTAACAGAAGAGCATTTGGAACTACTAAAGGCATTTAAAAATAGAAGGGGCTATTTTGAACAATTACTGGAAGAAAGCAATATCATCTACCACAAAGAAACTTGTCCGGGATGTGGTTTTCCAACCCTTGATGAAAGGGGACAATACCAGATTTGTGTGATTTGCTTGTGGGAAGATGATGGTAAAGATGATAATCAGGATGCTTTTATCGGTTATGTCAATCCCCTTTCGTTAGTTCAACACAGAGTTAACGTTGCTTCATTTTTACAGGAATTTGAAAAGAGATATATTCTTAGTGATTCGATTGACGAGGTTTGTAGAAGTATAAAGGTCTTTGAAGAGAAACTTGAAAATGAGCAGGAGAAAGTTGACACTGTTGATTTTGAAAATAACTTAAAGAAGATCATTCCAGTTAAGGAGAAATAAAAATGGAAATGAAAATCAATTCCATATCGACTAAAACTTATTTAAATTCCTTTAGCGGGAACTACTTTTACATTATTGAAATTGATGGAAAACCCTTAGAAGATATAATCCTCGAAAATCAAACTCAAGTTAGCAGAGGAATTGTACCTACTTTGTTGAATTGGTTGGAGAATGAGGAAGAACGAAAAGAGGTATGGGAACGCACTCTTCCGGTGGAAGGAACAAAAGCGGATTTTCCTATTTTAATGTGTTCAGAAGACATTGACCTTTGGTGTACATTAATTATGGTAGAGGTAACAACCGACGAAAAGTATGTTTATTGGAATAAGTTTGGATTGGAAAATTCTGACGCCCAAACACCCAAGGAGATTGGAAAAAGCATAGAATGGTTTCCAAACATTCCTAAGATGATTTTCTCAAAAACGTAATACAAAATGGTTTTGGAAGAATTTAGAAAACGGCTCAGTGGAGAACTTGAATATGTAAAATCCCTGAATGAGATTGTAACGGAATACAAACTTTTTTAATGCGAAAAGAAATTGATTTAGATATATCGGAATTTGTGGGCATTGAAATCACAGAGCTGACCTCAAACCGCATTCTTTTTGACAAAGCGGTATTGGATGTATTTTGTTCGTGGCGGATTTATAAAGATGTTGTATTAATGAATCCCAGCGCACTACTGTATGAAGGTGAAAATGGGGAGATAGCAAAAGACATTGTCCAAAAGAAAATCATTGGCCGGAAAATCAAATCCATTCAAATTTTTGAATTTCCTGCTGATATACATATTCAACTGGACAGAGGAATGACCTTGGAAATTTTTGCGGATAATCCGGCTTTTGAGTCCTGGAACCTCACTTATGAAGGAGTAGATGGAAGACATATTGTTAGTACCATTGGAGGAGAAGTTGATTGGTTTTTAAAAGAAGGAGAAGAGTAACAATGAAGAAACGACTAGTTCTTAGCAGCATCTTGAGTTTAACAACATTGCCTTTGTTGGCTGCACAAGGGGAAGTAATACCAGGAGAGGCGGTGGCTTGGCTTATTTTACTCTTTTTGGTAGGAGGACTTGTCATTGCTCTGCTAATTTCCTTCCTTCTAAAATTGATCTTTCAGGCCATTCGGAAAGAAAGACGGTCGCACATTGTTTTCATGACCATTTTGAGTTTCGCCTTTCCGGGAATCTTTGCTTATGCTGACGAGAAGTATCAATTACTCTATGAGCTTGAGGTAACAAATTCCTATGAAACGAGGCAATTGGTATTTTGGATTTTGTTTGTCCTGTTCATTTTAATTGGTTTTATGGTTGGGTACTTTATTACTCCAAAGAAAAAATAGCCCTGACCTCCATGACTAAAATTGACTTAAATACTACAAAACAAAGTTCTCAAATAGCCGAATTAAGACACTGTTTGGAAAGAGAAGGATGGAAAATTTTAACCGAAGTTGAACGACAATTCAGAGGAGAACCACGCTGGGAACTTAATGATACACATCCTAACTTAATTTACAGTTGGGTCATTCAACGCAATCCTGCTCATCCTCCTTTAACACTCGATTTCACAGCTCACTGGGATTATATGACTTATAAAACTCACATTAATGACTGCAGTGAATGCGGCCTTAGAGGAACAGACATTGCTCTGTATTTTCATAAAGATCGAGGGCTGAAAGTTGAAGAAGTTAAAGTGAAATGGAAAGAAAAATTAAGCGCTTTTTTGGACAAACTCAGCGAATTAGAAAAGAACTAAAATGCACGAAAAACAGCAAAAACGAATCAGCAAATTTTTAAGTTTAATCCTACGACATAATCCTGGAAAAGTGGGAATTAAACTGGATAAAAATGGTTGGGTTAAGGTGGATGAACTTCTGCTTAAAATCAACACCAAAGGCATTAGAATCACCTTCGAGGAACTAGAGTTTATTGTAGATACCAACAATAAAAAACGCTTTGGTTTTAATGAAGACAAAAGTATGATTAGGGCCAATCAAGGTCATTCCGTTGAGATTGATTTAGGTTATGAAGCCAAAATTCCGCCAACCGTACTCTATCATGGAACTGGTGAAAAGTACGTTAACAGCATTCTTGAAAGCGGGATTCAAAAACGAAACAGGCATCACGTTCATTTAAGTAAAGATGTAGAAACAGCTAAAATGGTAGGACAACGTCATGGTAAGCCTTTTATTTTTGAAATTTTAACTGAGGCTATGGTTCACGATGGCTTTGTGTTTTTTGAATCTAAAAATGGAGTTTGGTTAACAGAAGAAATTCCAGTTAATTATCTAAAACGGTCTGATAAAAATGAGTAAAAAAATACGCAGCCGCCTTTCGACGAACTGCGCATTGCACCGATTTTCAACTTATGATCTTTAAAAGGAATTACTTCCCTAAAATCTTGTCTTGTCGCTAAATCGAACCAACTGAAATCAACTTATAAAAGGAGAGGAATAAACCAGGTTGACAGAATCTATTCCTCCATTAACCCAGAAAAGAAACATGAAAAGTTGGAACGCTTTTATTGTTTTATCAGTTGAATTCTTTCTGTAAAATCATTCTTCGTAATTTCCAAAATGTACAGACCGGACTTCATCGGCAATTCAAAATCAAATTCTTTGGCATTTTTAAGTTCTTTTTGCATTACAACAGCTCCCACCGCGTCAAAAACCTTAATGTTCAACTCATCTGCAACTTCACCCAATTCAACTGTTACCTTACCATTGGTTGGATTAGGATAAGCTTTAAATTCGGAGGCTAATTCTTCAATTCCAATTTGAGAAATGGTCATACATTCTGATGTGTCAGAACATTCGTCTTCGGTAATAATAACCGCATAACTTCCATTATCAGCCGGAGCAAAATTCAACCCTGTTGCGCCTTCAATTATTGAATAATCGTGGCAATCAATCCACTGATACGTTCCATCAAAATTGGTTGCTTCCAAAGTTACTCCCAAACCACCAATAATGACATCTACATTAATTTCGGGAATCGTTAAATCAATGGTTAAAATAGAGTCTGCTCCACAAGCCGATGAAATGGTATCGGTATAAATTCCCGAACTAGTATAGGTTTCATCACCCGAAGGAACAGTATATGAGTCACAAGCATTTTCAACAATTGAATTTACGGATGTAATGCAATTCCAATAAACCTCAACTACACCAGCATTTGATGCAATTTCATCGTTATTTGGCGCACCAACAACCAATCGGCCTCCATTTAAATTAAGGGCAACATCATACCCAAAAAGATCACCACTTACCTCTCCTACTATATCATCATCAATTTGTACCCAGTCCGACGACAAGTTTTGATAAACCCTTACCACTCCGCCTAAAGTGTTGGTGGCTGCACCAACGGCCAAAACAGTTCCATCCGAATTCAAATCAACTCCAAACCCAGCCTTTTCGTCTGCCATTTCTCCTACTATATCATCTCCTTTTTGAACCCAATCGGATCCATCATATTCAAATACATGAACTGCACCAGCATTTAAACCTCCATCATCATCTCCCGGAGAACCAATAGCTATTACATCTCCTGCATCATTCATAGCTATGCAGGTTCCATAATTATCATCAATTGAAGCTCCAACTATCTCAGTGCCCATTTGAACCCAGCTACCAGCCGAATATTCATAAATGCTCACCAAACCGGCAAATGTTCCTCCTCCACTATATTCCGGCGCACTGGCCACAACTCTACTTCCATCAGCATTAATATCAACATAAAGCCCCATGGAACTATTAAGTCCAAAAGAAGGAATATCAGCACCTAGCTGCACCCAGTCTCCCATTTCTAGTTCAAAAACTTTTACTTCTCCTCCTGCGCTATATACATCATCACTTCCCGGCGCTCCGGCAACCAATCTATTTCCATCCTTACTTAAGGCTAATGACCATCCCAAATAATCATCTTCTTCATCCCCTACTATTGAACTGCCTATCTGCATCCAATCTCCCGAAACCAAATCAAAAACTCGTACCAAACCTGCATTTTCGCCTCCAGTATCATTCCATCGACTACTCACCGCTATACGATTTCCATCCGCCGAAATATCAACGCTCGTCCCACAATTTTCATAGCCTTCCAAACCATTTATGTCCGATCCTATTTGAATCCAACTTCCTCCTACATAATCATAGACCTTGACCTGGCCCGCATCCGGTCCACCATCATCATTAGCTCTGGCTCCAACCACAATGCGATTTCCATCATCAGAACAAGCTACTGACCAAGCAGATTGATCATTAGTTCCATCTCCATCAATATCCATTCCCAGCTGTGTCCACTGTGCTAATGAACAAAACGGAAGGCCTGCGATTAGTAATAAAAATGTCTTTTTCATCTTTTATGATTTAATTCCATAAAACTCCCTTTTATCCCATTTGACAAAAGGGAGTTAACCTTCAACCTCAATTATTGTTTTACAATCTTTCTTGAAATGATTCCTACCTCTGTTGTGATTTGTAATACATACATTCCTACTGGTAATTCGCTAATATCAATGTTGGTGAATTCAGATTCTACCGTTAAAACAGTTTCTCCAATGGTATTTACAAATTGTACCTCCGTAATAGGTTGATCACTTGTTATATTAATTTGATCATTTGCCGGATTTGGATAAACTGTTAATTCAATTTCATCTGCCAGATTTTCATCTACTCCAACATAAAAATCATTGATATACACTTTCCAGTAATAAGCTCCCGGGCTACCAAAGACTCCCCCGTCGTAAGGCTCAACCAAATCGGCAATTTTATCACCATTCATATCCATAGTTACCCAACGCTCACTACCAAAAGTATTTGCTGTAATCTCCAAAGCTTTAGGAGTTGACCATTGTGTTACAGTAGACGAGAATCCATCTCCTTCATTCAAATACACTTCCCAATAATACCCGCCTCCAGAACTGTAAAAATCATTATAATAAGTATCCACCAAATCAGGTAAATCATCTCCATTTACATCAATGGTAGAATAACGCCATACTCCCGAAAACCAGGCCGTGTTACTATAACCATATGGAGTACTCCAAACCGTAGCTCCGGACGAAAACCCATCTCCTGTATTTTTATACACTTTCCAGTATTTACCTGATGTTGGTCCGTAAGTGTCTCCGTAATATGTATCTACTAAATCTGGTCTTTTATCTCCATCTATGTCCATAGTTGTCCAATGAGAACCTCCTGAAGCATTAGCCGTTACCGAATATTCTCCAGGAATGTCCCATTCTGTAACGGTAGATGAAAAACCATCTCCTTCATTTAAATAAACCTCCCAATGGTAATCTCCCGGTGAGCCGTAAAAATCCGCCAAATAAGTATCGACAATATCTGGCATTCCATCTCCATTCATATCCATCACGGTCCAGTTCCAGCTACTTACCGAGCCTGAAAAATGTTCATAAGCCCATGGAACAGACCATTCAATTGGAGTTGTTTCAAAACCTGTTCCGGTATTTAAATACACCTCCCAATACAGGTCACCGGCTGTTCCGTACATTTCATTGAAATAGACATCTACTAAATCAGGCCTTCCATCACCATTCATGTCTACTGTTACCCATCTCCAACTTCCAGACCCGGTAATATATTCGTACGGATAAGGAATGTTCCATTCCAATACGGTAGATGAAAAACCATCTCCTTCGTTTAAATACACTTCCCAATGATAATCTCCAGGCGAGCCATAAGCTTCATTATAATAAGTATCGACCAAGTCTGGTAGTCCATCTCCGTTCATATCCATTGTAGCCCATTTCCAGCTGCCACTTTGTGCTGTATTTTCGTAAGGAAATGGTGTTGACCAGTTTATAGGTGAATCATTAAAGCCTTGCGCTTGAGCAGTATTCAAGTTTGCTGTTAAGCAGAGTGAAAATATTGCCAACAGACCAGTAGGTAATTTTTTATTCATATTCAGTTGATTTAATTGACTAAATTCTGTTGTTCAGTCCGTTATTACTGAATCGAAAGTACCGATAAGCAGTGGGGTTAAAGGTTTAGATTGTACGGTTGGTTATGTTGAATAAAGTATTTACACAGCCCATTTAGGGAATGGTTTTTGGCCCTATTTATAGATATAAAAAAAGAAAGGGAGATTGTTGGCTGATTAACTGTCTTTTAAAAGAATTTCTCCATAAAATCAGCCTTTCGGTGACGGGATAGCTTCCCGGTCACACCATCAGACATTTCGACTTGTCCTCCGTCAGCTTTTTGGAAGCCAATTACGTGCCTTAAATTAACAATGGTACTCTGGTGAATACGGAAAAAACCATGGTCGATGAGCAAATCTTCATATTCCCCAAGATTTTTACTGGCCACAATTGGACGAGTATTCTCCACAATGAAACGGGTGTAATTTCCATCTCCTTCCAAACGAATGATGTTTTCGATATCCACCACCTTAAACCCCTCCATATTACTCAATACCAGTTTATGAACTTTTTTATCGTCCCCGTAGTTTTCAATCAAAACTTTAATTCTCCGATCAACGGTAGATTTGCCTTCTTCCAATTTGGTTTTATCCACCAACTTTTCTAACAAATCTGATAATTCAGATTCTCGCAAGGGTTTCATTAAATACCCAAAAGCCGAAAACTGAAAGGCTTTAACGGCATACGAATCAAAGGCAGTAACAAAAATGACTTCAAAATCAACTCCCGGAATTTTCTCTAGCATCTCAAAGCCAGTTCCCTGAGGCATTTTTATATCCAAAAAAACCAAATCGGGGCTTGTTTCTTCAATAGCTGTAATTCCGGTATCCACATCATCAGCCTCTCCAACTACCTCAACCATTTTATTGAATTTTTGCTCCAATAAGTTTCTCAATAAAAACCTTGCATCCCGTTCGTCATCTATGATTAATGCCCTTATCATTTTATTTTAACATTGAATGAAATTCGCGTACCCTTTTCTGGTTGCTCTATTTTGATCTTTTGTTTAATTCGGCTTTCAATTAGCATGATTCCTTTGGACTGATGCTTAGAGTTTGATTCACTCTTCCACCCCACTCCATCATCCGTTACGGAGATTGAAATATAACCTTCGGGACCATGATTAATCTTTACAGCCACCGTTCCTTTTTCCTTTTTAGGTAGGATACCATGCCAAATGGCATTTTCAACGAAAGGCTGAATGATCATTGGAGGAATTCGCACATTAGAAGCTCTCATTTCCAATGAATTTTCAATGCGATATTCAATTTGTCCATCGGTTCTGAGTCGCTCCATTTTACAATACATATCCAAGTATTTCAACTCCTCATTTAAAGGAATAGTTGCTTTGGTATTATTCTCCAGAATGGCTCTTAGCAATTGCGAAAAGTCTACCAAAAAGTCTGATGCCTTATCGGTATTCCCTTCAATATACAAACGCTGAATGCTATTGAGGCTATTAAAGATAAAATGGGGGTTCATTTGAGCCCGTAAAACCATCTGCTCCATTTCCAGATTTTTTCTTTTGGCCTTTGCTTTTTGGTTGAGCAAATACATGAAAATGAGCGCCAGAATTAAAACGAATGATAAAATACTAATCAATAAATAAAGTCGTCCTGATTTTAGTTCTTCCCGTTTTAAATTATTGTCCAGTTGTAAGGTATCAACTTGCCTTCTTTTGCTTTCAACATCATAATCAACCTCCAGTTTATTCATCGTTTCATCACAAGTAACTTCATTAATTGAATCACTCATCATTCGGGCCAAATTGGCAAAATGGAATGCTTCTTTGTATCGATTACTCAACTCATTGGCCTTAGATAAAGTCAGGTTTAAGGTTAAGTTCCCCTGGGGATTGCCCAATTTCTCATACATGGCCAAACTTTTTTCACCATAATACAATCCACTATCAATTTCCCCCCTTTCCACATAAATGGCCGCTAAATTTCCTAAACTCAATGCGGCATGGTTAGTAACATAACTTCCGTCATAAATATCTGCTGCTTTCCTGAAGTAGTCAAAAGCCAAATCTGAACTGTCTAACTCAAAGTATAAAACAGCAATGTTGTTTAACCTATTATAAGCACCTCTCTTATCCCCAATTTTGGTAGAATAGTTGATAGCTCTTTCATAAGCAGCTATGGCTTCATCATAGCGTTTTTGCCGAAGAAATAATGATCCTAAAATTCCTTCTGAAGCTCCCAGTCCAACCTTAAAATCATCTTTTTTAAATATCTCCGTTGCATCTTTGGCAAAGGCTACTCCATATTCATAACGTTCATGAACAAACATTAATGAGGCCATGTTAGTTGCTCCTGAACCTTTCAATCTGACATGTCCATATTGATCTCCAATCAAATAAGCATATTTCAAATTAATAAATGCCTTATAGGGTTGATTAATATTCATGTAGTTCCTTCCCAAATCATTCGCTATCATCCCAAAACGTAAGGTATCACCCATCTCAATGGATAGCCTTTGTGTTTCTTCTTGCATTTCAATTGACTTGTCCATTTTCCCAATACGAGCATAGACGTTGGACAGATTTTGAGTAACAGCCAATTCACCTTTCAAATTATCCAATTCCTGATACAGTTGAATAGCCTTTTCAAAGGATTCAATGGCACGGTCAATATCATTGACAAATTCACAAGTATTTCCCAGAGCATTATAGCCCGCAGCCAACCCACTTTTAAAATCTTGCTCTTTAGCCAAACTGATACACTCCTCAGCATAGTAGATAGACGAATCCATATTTACAGAGCGAAATCCATCTGCTATTTTCTTTAAAAGAATGACATGCTGAGTATCCGATTTGGAATAGAATGAAAGCTCAGCTGACAAACTATCGACTCTTTTTTGTTGAGCATTTGCCCCTTCGCTATGCAATACGAATATGCATAGCAACATTGTTAAGAACGTAAAACGACCTAAACGACTTATTTTGTGGAGAGAGCAAATCATATCTATACCACCCTTTCCTTAATCACGGAAATTAGAGGTGTCTAAATATAGATAGATAATCCAACTTGTTTACGCATTCCAGAAGGTAAAACAGCTCTACTTTTGCAATTGGTTTAGATAAGCAAACCATCCCTACAATATCCAGCACCAACTTATCAATTGACCAAAACTCTTCCATTCCTCAGCTCTCTTAATGGTTATCTTTTGGCTTCAATTAAGAACAAAAAGATTTACAATCTATGGAAGAGCAAATCATCAAACAATCAGAGGCTTCTTATTTTAAATCAGCCACCAAAGTTTTAAAAGGTTATGTGACTTTAACCGAAAAAAGAATTATTTACTCCGGAATTCAGGAACGCGCCCAAATGAATCATGGTGTAGTTGGAAATGTGATTCGAGATAAAATGGAAAAGGCAATGGGTTATGGAAATGAACAAGAAGAACTTATTTTTGATTTACCTTTAGCTCAAGTTGAGGCCGAACTAAAACGCTATGGATTATCCAAAAGATTATTAATTCGAGATAGTGATGGAAAGGAATTTAAATTGACCATTTGGGGAAAGAAAGCAGAGCGGGAGAGCTGGCCAGGGGCTATCAACGACGCTAAATCTGCAGCAAAATAAATTGTAAATGATTAAGTATTCAACTCTTTTTATTCTCTCATGCATTATTCTTTGTTCTTGTTCATGGGAAAGAACCAATGAAGCAGAAAAGATGATGGAAGAAGTAAAAGACACTTACTCTGAAATTCTTTCCAAAATGCCCAAACCCGGTGAAGAGGCTGAAATAAATCCGGAAGGTGTTTTAAAGGATGTTGGCTTTTTGGGAGATCGAGACGCATATCGAATTCCAGTGGCAGAAGAACAAGAACTAATTGATATTGTCAATGGGACATACGATTACGAAACTTTAAATGCAGAGGATAAATTGTGGTTATCAAGCGGAAGTCATTTTTGCTTTGACAAACATCCTTATGCATCAAAAAAGAATTATCGTCCTATTGACCACGAGGCTGATGTTTCTTACATCAAAGGAGCAAAAAACATTGGTGTATATCGAACCGTAGAACGGGTAGATGGTAAGTACCACGATAAAATCGTAGATGTACCCTCAACCTATTCGGGTTGGTTTTTTCTTATTGACACCAAGAAAAAGGAGATTGTTGGAGCTACCAAAATTGAGGAGGAAAATGATGATGAGTTTTGGGCTTATGACGGTGAAAATGCCCTGAGTGAGAATTTGCGGGATAATGTTTGGAGTGCTGCCAATACAAAGATTAATGAGTGGGGCGGAACGGACAATTGGTGGTATTTTGGCTTTTTTCATCCCGAAGAGGAATCTGCCAACTGATAAAAGTATTCACTAGAGCTTATCGTTAAATTCTTGTTTTGTTTAAATTCAAAAAACGAAACATGAGAAGTTGGTAGAACAATTTGGATTTTCGGCCATTGACCTTGCTGAACAATATGACAGAGCCAACATTTCAGAATTATTAAAACAAAAAGTCCTACTTAGTTTGCTATTTTAAAAGCTATGCATTTTCAAATAAGCGATTATCAAAAAAGCCCGTATAAACCTAAAGGCTATCAATGGCAAGAGGGACCTGGTGATTGGGATAGACTATTAGCCAAACAAGATGGATTGAGCGTAGTTTCTACCAACAAAGAACTGGGACTTCTAAATTCAGATGGTTCTCTAATTTGGGAAAAGAAAACCATATGTCCCTCCATCCCCTCCAAAGCTTTTATTTCGGATAATGGCATTTTAGTGCTAAGCCGAACTGAAGATTATCATGCCTGGGGCTTTTTAGGTCCAGCTCTTTTTATTGACTTGACTAGCGGTAAAATTATTAAAGAAGTGAAAGGGCAAAAGGGCCTTGCTTTGGGTGATGGAAAATTTTTGGTGGGACTAGAAGGTTATGATTACTTTGAAACATGGCTTTACGATGATAAAGGAAACTTACTGCAGGAATGGAGATCTTATGGTTATTACCTACTAACAGAAAACCAAGATATCATAGTCATTGAACAAGATAGAAGAACTCCAACTAACTCTCATTTGGTTCGACTTAAAACTGACGGAAACATTCAAAAAGGATTTAAACTTGATTCCTGCTCAGCATCCGAACCTCTAATCCTCAACAAAGGTATTTTTGCCTTTGTTAATTCGGGAAATTTAAAAGTAGTTGACAAAGATTTGAATCTCATTGAACAACTGAACTTACTTAACATTTCAGAAAGAGAAACATGGCGTTTTCAGTCCAAAATTCGTTGGAAAGGAGAACAAATTGAAGTAGAATTAACAGAACGTACAAAAGAACCTCCATTGGTCTATACACAACACCTTTGGAGCATTACAATAAAAAACACTTAGCATACTAAACAATGAGTTATTTAGCCAAATTCAAGGGGAAATTTCAATACCCAGACGTAGAAACAGCCAACAAAGCCCTATCCATCATTGATGAAGAAGATACAAACCCTGATGACTTTGAACGTAATGCTCTGAGTAGAGATGATTTTAAACTAGACGAAGAAAAATTTGTTTTGAGCATTGACTTTTCGGGATTTCTTCCGGCATCATCCTGGTACGGTTGCCAACGTTTATTGTGTAAAATGTCGGCCGATGCAACAAAAGGCAAGGTAAAATGTGGTTTTGAAGGTGATCCTGATGAATGGGTTCGCGCCGGTAGAGGATGGAATTAAAACATTATTATGCTTCTAAAAAAATTCAATTACTCGCTTTTAGTATGTTTTATTGGGCTATGTGCCTGTAAGGCTTCTCCATCCAAACCCAAAGAGGATGTAGTTGAAGACAGTATACTTACCGTAGACACCAATAAAATTGAGGCTCAAATTATTGATCAATTCACGGTAAAGACGGATATAGATTCTATTTCCTTCCAAGCAGGCAGCATTGCTTGTAAATTGAACTTAAATTCAGATGAATACCTCGACTATTTTGTCATAGTAGATAATATGGGGGGACCAATCGGTGCTCTTTTCTTTGATGGGAAAACCGGAGAAGAATTTGATTTTTTTAATGATTATGATGTCATTGTATCAAGGCCCGGAGTAAATATTGAATACCAAATTGTTGATGTTAATTGTAAAGATTATCAGCAAGAACTTCTGATAAAAACAGGTGGTGGCGGAACCATTGGGAATTACTACAACTGTGAAATTTTACGTTACGATTCTCCTACAAACACCATGAAAATCATCTTCAGCGAAACTATCTCTGCCTTTGAGTGGGAAGATGACCTCATCAACGAAAAACAACTGGAAGTGAATCATATTGATATACTCTACGCTCATGAAAGTTGTTTTAGCACAATAGTAGTTCATGAAGGAAAATTAGTTAATCAGGATGACAGATATAGCGCTGATATTGAAATTCTGGACACTTTAAAGAAAGATGTTTATCAATTCAAAATCGATCAAAATATTTTTGAAAAGAGCCATTGATTCATTGCTTCTAAACTTATCTTTGGCTAAAAATTAGTTCATGCCAAAAACACTCCTATTTTCATTTCTCTTCCCACTATCATTTGCTGGATTTTCGGTAAATGGAGCTAATTTTAAGTATGAGTCAGAAACATTGAAAATTCAGAAACTCGCTAAGGGAATTTATCTACATAAATCTTACTTAGAGACCGAGAGTTGGGGAAAGGTTGGATGCAATGGAATGGTCTATATGAACGGAAAAGAAGCCATTGTTTTTGACACTCCTACCAATGATAAGGCTTCGGAGGAGCTAATTAGTTGGATTGAGAACAAGAAAAAGAAGAACATAAAATATGTGATCGTAACACATTTTCATGAAGATTGTCTGGGTGGACTAAAAGCCTTTAACGATCGTGAAATAGAATCACTTTGTCATTTTAAGACAATGTGGAAACTAATGTCTGAGAACAGTCCAACTTTACCCAAAGTTTCATTTCAAAAAGATTCATGGACCTTAACAGTGGGCAACGAACAAGTCATTCTCTCCTTTTTCGGAGAAGGACATACTACTGATAACATTGTAGCCTATATACCTTCCACGCGGGCTTTGTTTGGTGGATGTTTGATTAAGTCTGTAGAAGCCAGTAAAGGGTATTTGGGAGATGCCAATGTGGCCAGCTGGTCTCAAACGGTGGAAAAAATTAAGAAGGAATGGCCCGAACTTGAAGTTGTTGTACCGGGCCATGGGAAGAGTGGTGGAATGGAGTTATTGGACTACACCATTGAACTGTTTAAAGAAAATTAGTCCTATGGCGTGGAAATTTAAGGAAGATAGTGTTCTAAACAAATACAGTGAATACACACCTTGTAAGGATATCTTTCAAGCGGTTTGTGACGAAATTGGTCAATATTATGTGGATAAAGGAGGGAAATATGCTCGCTCCAGACCCAAAATCACCTTCAAAAACGCCGATTTAAAGATTGAAATCACCTTTTGGTCCAGTGGTTACAACATTCCGGGAGAATATGTAAACCTAGAAATGATTCCATCTATTTATTCCTTAGAGTTGGTAAAAAAAGCCAAGGAAGAAGGCGAAAAAATAAAAGGTCATATTTTATCTTTTATGGATGTCTTTACCGAAAGATGGGATGATAAACCTAAAGGAAGTAAGTTAATCATCAATGCCTTTGGAGAAAGATTGGAGCGAGTAGACGAATACAATAGTAAGACAGAAATAAAGTACAATAAGAGTGTTAATGTCTACGGAATTACGGAAGAGAAGTTTGAAAGTCTTATCCACTTTATTGACAGTAGAATTACCCATTGGATAGAAAGCATTCACCAGCCCAAAAATATTCAGTTTTTCCTGGACAAACTAATTCCAAACGATAAAACAGAACTGTTAAACGGAGACTTTGGGACGTTGTTAAAACTGAAGTTTCCAGATGTCAACTTTCGTTAAATAGAATGGGTTTGGGAAAATAGAAAATTAAGCTTATTCATTAAACTCTTTGGGATACTCAACCATTCCTCGAACTCCCTTTAATCCATTTTCCTTTAGCTCAAGAACCATACAATTTTCTTTGGGTACGTCAAATGGTAATTCAATTCCAAACTTATTGGCTTGCTCATAACCAAATCTTGGATAATAGTTTGCATGCCCAAGTAACACAACTGATTTATGTCCCAGCTCTTTTGCCTTGCTGTGGGCTTTCATAATTAATTCTCCACCAATTCCTTTTCCTTGAAATTCGGGTAAAACAGATACGGGAGCTAGTGCCAATGAGTCAAACTCATTTGTTTCATTTTTAATTTTCAGTTTTGTAAGCAGGATATGTCCTACAATTTCTCCCTCAACTTCAGCAACCAATGATAATTCTGGAATAAATGCAGTTGACTTGCGCAACCTTTCTACTAAAAACTGTTCCTGACCATCACTAAACTGTTCCTTCTTAAATGCCTTTTCTATTAAGCAAAAAACATCTTTTAAGTCCTTCTCTTTTTCTTGGCGTATTATCATTTATTCCCCTTTTAACCTTCTCCAAAAACTCAACTTTTTTCTATCCCCCTTCCTACTCAAATCCTCCTCTTTCCTCTTAAGGTCATTAGAATTTGAAGAAGATTTTTTCACCCTCTTTTTCTTCTCTAAAAAGTCAATCTCTACCTCATATTCCATCCCCATAAAAGAATTATCGGGCACCTCAACAATCTCCTGCATAATTGTTTCATCATCCTGGTAAATAACTCCTGTTACCTCAATATCTCCTCCCCTAGCCTCAAAATAGTAGTAATAATTACCATGACAGCGCAAAATCAAACTACCGGCACCTCCATCCACATAATAACGTTTTGTGTCTGGATAATCCGTCTTCAGCGCCAACCATAAACCCGCAATGGTAAAGTCCTTAATCATCCCTTTAATCTCTCCCTTTTTGGTAAAAAAGTCACGGGTAAAAGGCTCAAAATAGACCTTTTTAAACTTCCTGTTTATTTGTTGCAGTAAATTAACATGCCCTGCATAATCTGGCTCTTGATGAAAAAGAATCTCTCCATTTTTTGCCACGAGTCCATCATACATACAAGTCCCTCCAAAACAATCTACTCCTACATAAGCAAATAGTTTTTCAGGGAACTTCTTGCTGAATTCCACCACCTCATCTTCAAAATCCATCAGTTTTTCATAAAACTCATCCTCATCTGAAAAACCATGTTTGGCTAAAAAGCCCTCTTCTCTGTAAATGGCGTTCTCCAACTTTGCTTCATTAATTTGCCCTACAATTCCCTTAAACTGAGAATCAAATTGCTTGACTTGTGCAAATTGAAATGAACTTTCTATCTCAGTCATGATTCTTAAATCTTCTGCTGAAGTAAAGTCTGTGATGATATTTTTTAAGTTCATTCCCATAATTGGATGCCTTCTTTGCGTGAGTAGTTTGCTTTGTAAAATACTGTTAAATCTGTAAAAGATTTGTAAACAAGAAGTCACTTTTATCAATTAAGTCGTAATTTTGCTACAGTTACTTATACATGGACTAAAAACACTTGCTATGAAACTAAAAACAATTTTTACCGCACTTACTTTCATTGCCTTCACTCAAATTTCGTTGGCTCAAAATGTCAAAATAAAAAAAGATATTGCCTATGTGGATGGGGTAGAATATGTTAAGGTTGAAAAACAAGCGGGAAACATGTCTATTTATGGACTGGATGGAGAAGAAGAATTGATTTACATTAAATTTTATGATCCAACGCCATCCAATAAAGAAAATCACGACTCCTACTACATTGTCCGATTTTTAGATCATGGTTTAGAAGCTGAATTCAGTGGTATGACCAGAAAAGGAGTTTTAAAGAAGCTCTACAACGGAAAAGTGATCAAAGACAATAAAATTGACGAAGAGAAAATGAAAAAATTCGTCACAAAGTACGGTACCGACGAATCTAAAAACAAGATCTACATTAACGGTTAACATCTTTCAATTTTGAACCAACCAACTCCAAAACAATGACATTCATTAAAAATTTAAAAGAAGGTCGGTTTGGAATGGAGGGTACTTTCTTTAGTCCACTATTTAACCAAGATATTGGACTGAGCATTGATAAGGACGTTTCGGTTGAGTATGCCGAAATATGTATCAATTACTTTAACAGTTTAGGGGAAGATTTGGTTCAGGCCTTTTGTGAGGCAGCCATTCGATATTGCAATGATTTTTTAGTTGATATTGGAGAAGAAACTAAAGATTTTGCTACTTATAAGGAAGTGCTAAAGCTCATTACCCCATCGAGTCTTATGATTCCGGAAGCTGAGCAGGGACTTAAGCCTGTAGTACACATGGGGTTTGAATGTGAGTGGGAAGTTGAACACGGAATGGAGATCGTAATTCGTGACAATAAACTCTTGTATTTGGGTGCTTTTAATGGAGAATATCCCTGGTACGATTATGAAAGTAAAAAGAAAGATTTTTGGAATTATGCCTAGGCAAAACCTTCCCGTAT
>JAKSBJ010000151.1 GCA_022361195.1 Flavobacteriales bacterium | reverse complement strand
GTCCAAAGAAGATATAATTCAATTTACACCAAAAGAAGATATTGAATTAGAGGATAAATCAGTTGTAAATGATTACCCAATTAATCACGATGCTAATATTGAGATTAAAGCAAATATTTTCGTTAAAAATGGAACTGTCATGTTCACCAATTATGAAAACAATCAAGATATGAATATGTTGATTGAATTGGACTCTGCCAGCTCTGTAGATTTGCCTAAAGAATTGGAAAAATCTAATGCTACATCTGAAAATCCTCTTCACGCAAGAGTTAAGTTCGAGAAAGATAAAGAAGCTATAAAGATTGCAGAAAATAGAGGAGACGGAAAAGATTATGGTGTTTCTTTCGTTTTAGAGGAAAGACAAAATGATCAAGAGTTCAAAATCTTTATGTGGATTACCATCTTTACCTCCGCATTTGGATTATTACTTATTGTATTCCTTAAAAAGCTTAAAAAACTAACCCACGGTGCAGAGGATAACGAGGGAACAGTTAATGAAGAGGCAGAGGGGTTTGAATTAGCTGACGGCGAAATAAGCTAATTAAACAACTGCAAGAAATAAAACCAGAAGTAAATTAACAATAACTATGTCAGACCAATCAGTTGAGAATATGTTCAAGTCCAAAGTACTTGGGCATCCAGCAGGTTTATTCGTTCTATTTTTTACTGAAATGTGGGAACGATTCTCTTTCTACGGAATGAGAGTATTACTTGTAAGTTTTTTAACGATGGCCGTAGTCCACACCAATGCAGGATGGGAATGGACACAAGAAAATGCCCTTGCCTTATTTGGAACTTATGCCAGTTTGCTATACATCACACCTATTGCGGGAGGATGGCTTGCTGACAAAAAAATTGGTTATCGATGGGCAGTGGTGCTTGGAGCACTCATTATGACTTTAGGGCACTTTGCCATGGCCTTTGAAACAGAGTTTTCGCTTTATGTTGGTTTAGCGCTTTTAGTTATTGGTACTGGATTCTTTAAACCAAATATTACCTCTATTATATCCGAAATGTATAAAGATGTTCCACAGAAAAAAGATGGAGCATTTACTATTTTTTACATGGGAGTAAATGGTGGAGCCTTTTTTGGAATGTTACTTTGTGGATACATTGCCGAAGAGTTTGGATGGAGCTATGGATTTGGTTTAGCAGGTATTTTCATGTTATTTGGATTAATCCAATTCTCTCTTGCTAAGAAGCTATTTGGAAATATTGGAGCTCCTCCAGCAGAAGGAAAAACAGCTGCAGAAGAGGTAACAGAAAGAGCTATTGAATCTGGACAGGAAGTTATTGACGAAGTAGAACCTGTTGTTAATAAGGAACCGGAAAAACGAAATCCGTTTACCATTACAGATAAGATTTTGACCTTTATTTCCGTTGCCATGGGATTGATCTACATCATCAATGACCCTATGTCTAAAATTGCGGGAATTAACATCATTCCTAAGTTTTTTGAAATTCCAGGAAAAGATGGAGAACCTCCTATTATGGATGCATCTATCACCTTTGTGATTATTGGTGTCCTTATTTTCCTTGTTTTATGTATTAGCCGTATTGTCAGGTACGAAAGAGTCGTTCAAAACCGAATGTGGGCTGTTATCTTATTTGCCTTCTTTACAGTATTCTTTTGGATGTCCTTTGAACAAGGTGCGGGATCTTTGGTGATTTTTGCACGTGACTTTACCGACAGGATTATTACCGGAAATGCCGCCACGGCCTATTTTGTCATTGATACCATTCTTAAGATAGGACCACTGGTCATTATTACCTGGGTACTTTACCGCCTCTTCAAAGAAACCTGGAGAGAAATTAAAGTCTCAAATATTGTTTTAGCACTGAGTTTTGTAGGGGTATGGGCCGTTACTGTCATGATGATTAATCGTGAAATGAGTAAAATCACATACGATGTAAAGTATCAGGCTTATAACAGAGTTGTTATGGATAAGGATGGAAACCCTAAAATGAATAAGGAAACAGGAGAGCCTGTTACTGTTCTTACTCCAATTTACAATGACTTTACAGATGATTCATCAGTTGAAATATTTGATACGGTTACTACGGTTATTACACTTGAAGAATTAAAAACGAATCAAGTTATTGATATCCGAAATGAGACTGGCTCGGCAAAACTGTTAAATGAAGCCGAACAAGCTGACATTCATCAAAAAGTAATTGATGAGAATAAAAAACTTGTTGCAGCTCAAAGTGAACTTTCCAAAAGACCAAAAGAGGAGCTAACAAACTCTGAAATTGTTACCCTTGAGAAAGCACCTTATAAGAGTGAAATATTTAGAGGAACCATTGTAGGTGTTAGTAATGCAACGGAAATAAAATGGTCTTGGTTCTCTATCTTGAATTCCTTTTTTATCATTGCCTTTGCCTCTTTCTTCTCCAAATGGTGGGAGAGTAAATACAATATTCCGGCCGCTTTTAAATACGGTTTGGGCTTAATCATTATGGCCATTGGATTTGGATTATTGGCTTATGGAGCAAGAGTAATTCCTCAAGGTGCTGAGGCAGGTGCCGTAAGAGTAGGAATGATATGGCTTGTACTAGCTTATTTATTCCACACTCTTGGAGAACTTTGTTTATCTCCAATGGGGCTCTCTTATGTATCCAAACTGGTTCCGCAACGAATGATTGCCTTCATGTTTGGTATGTGGTATATTGCCATTGCTATTGGAAACAAGGCTGCAGCTTCTTTAGGTGGAATGGTCGAGTCTATTCAAGAAGAATATAGTATGTCTGCTTTCTTCTTAATATTCACCTTTATTCCAGCCGCTGCCGGTATAATTGTAATGTTATTACATCCACTAATTAAGAAATTAATGGGAGGAGTTGAATAGAACTTCTTCT
>JAKSBJ010000326.1 GCA_022361195.1 Flavobacteriales bacterium | reverse complement strand
TCTTGCCCAAAAACCGGCTACTAATGTTCCAAAAATGATGATGAAGGCAGCATTAAAAGACTGGAACCAAGTTGCTGGCATTTCCCATCCAAAAATGTTACGATCAATTTTTTCGTTTGCGTAAATGTTTAACAAACCTCCTGCTTGCTCAAAAGCTCCCCAGAAAACGATAATGATTAAGAAAGAGATTAATAGAACCACCATTCTATCTCTTTCAATTTTCGTAAGTGGTTTATCCATTGCAGCTTTTTCTTCTGCATTGGTTGAGTTTCCTAAGAAGTTACCTACATGCTTAAGGTGCTTTTGTCCCCACATATAAACAACTAATCCGAACAACATCCCAATTCCGGCTAATCCAAAACCGTAATGCCATCCGTAAGTTTCACCTACGTATCCTACAATTAGTGCAGATAAGAAGGCCCCAATGTTAATTCCAATATAAAAGATAGTAAAACCTTTATCTCGTCTCAAGTCTCCTTGCTTATAAAGCCCACCAACCATAGTTGAGATATTGGGCTTTAACATTCCAACTCCCAAAATGATGAGACCTAATCCTGAGTAGAAAGCCCATAATTGCTCAATGGCTAAAATTCCGTGACCAGCTACCAAAATAATAGCACCGTATAGGACTGATTTCTTTTGTCCTAAAACCCTATCAGCAATGATACCACCAGGAATAGACATTACATAAACCAACATGGTATACCAACCGTACAATTCTAATGCACTGGCTTTTGTCCATCCTAATCCTCCATCACCAACGGTAGATGAAATGTAAAGTACCAAAAGGGCACGCATTCCGTAGTAGCTGAAACGCTCCCACATTTCGGTAAAGAAGAGTACATAAAGTCCAACAGGATGTCCAAAAAGCTGTTTTTGCTGATCAATGGCGGTGTTTTGGCTCATAGTTGCGAAATTTTAATAGGCCCGTGAAATTAAACAAAATAAAGTAAAATATATCACCGTTTAACATTTAAATTCAACAGGCAAATTTAATCCTTTAAAAATTAAACTTTAACGACTATTAGACGCCGTTGATATAAATTTTGCCTCCTCGCTGGTTTGAATCCGCTACATTTAAGGCAACCAAGAGAAATTTAAACCAAAAAACGATCTATGTTAAAACCCTTGAAACTATTGGTGTTCCTACCATTAACCGTATTAATTTCCTGCGGGAGCCCTACTGCAGATTCAGACGAACAAACGGTTGATTCTACACAAACAACAAGCCTGGTGGTGGACGATGTTCACTCTTATTCCAACGTAAATGAGGTTAATTCAACTCACTTACACTTAAATCTTAGTGTTGATTTTGAACAACGAATTTTGAATGGAAGCGTGGTCCATTCAATCAACAATACGGCCGGAACAAATAAGATGATTTTCGACATTAGAGATGTTGAGATTTCTAAAGTTACTTTGGATGACGGAACTGAAACAACTTTTGAAATTGGAGAAGCTGATGACTTATTAGGAGCCGCTTTGACGGTGGATATTAGTCCAGAAACAAAAGAAGTTGAAATTTTCTTTGCTACTACACCTGAGTCTGAAGCTTTACAGTGGTTAAATCCTCAGCAAACTGCAGGTAAAAAACATCCTTATTTGTTTACTCAAGGACAAGCTGTTTTGACCCGAACCTGGATTCCTTGTCAGGATACACCAGGAAATCGAATCACCTACAGTGCCGATATTCAGGTGCCGACAGACTTGTTAGCTGTAATGAGTGCTGATAATCCAACAGAAAAAAATGAAGAAGGAAAATACCATTTTGAAATGGAAAACCCAATTCCATGTTATTTGATTGCCTTGGCTGTTGGAGATCTTGAATTTGCTTCATTGGGAGAGAGAACTGGAGTTTATTCTGAGCCTTCGGAGATTGAAAAATGTAAAAACGAGTTTACAGATGTGGAAGCAATGGTTGAGGCTGCTGAAGGTTTATATGGAGATTATAAATGGGGACGTTATGACATTATCGTTCTTCCTCCGTCATTCCCATTTGGTGGAATGGAAAATCCAAAATTGACCTTTGCGACGCCGACAATTTTGGCTGGGGATAAATCATTGGTGTCCCTAATTGCTCATGAGTTGGCACATTCGTGGTCAGGCAATTTAGTTACGAACGCTACCTGGGACGATTTCTGGCTCAATGAAGGTTTTACAGTGTATTTTGAGAACAGAATCATGGAAGAAATCTATGGAAAGGAGCGTGCAGATATGTTGCTTTCTATCGAATATCAGGAGTTAGAACATGAAAATGAGGATATTTTAAATGGTGAATTCCCGGAAGATACACATCTGAAATTAGATTTGGAAAATCGTAATCCGGATGATGGAATGACAGCAATCGCTTATGTAAAAGGAGCGATGTTCTTAAAAACTCTGGAGGCGACGGTTGGTAGGGAAAAGTTCGATGATTTCCTGAATCAATATTTTGGTGATCATGAGTTTCAAACGCTCACAACCGAGGTGTTTATTGCTTACTTAGATGAAAATTTGTTGGAGCCGGAAGGTGTTGACTTTAATGTGGATGAGTGGATTTATGGAGAAGGAATTCCCGATAATTGTGTGAAGGTAGAGTCTGATCGTTTTTTGAAAGTAGAAGAGAAATCGATCAAAGTTCCAATTGTTGAAAATGCAGCAGAATTAGGAATTAATAAAGATGAATGGACAACACAGGAGTGGATGCACTTTATTCGCCACATACCAGCTGAGGTTGGAGCGGATAAATTAGAAATGTTGGATAAAGAATTTGGATTCTCAGATTGTGGGAACTCGGAAATTATGGCTGAATGGTATGTGCTTTCAATTGAAAGAGGATACGACAAAATTAATCCGCATATGGAAGACTTTTTGGTGAATGTAGGACGAAGAAAATTCCTTGAGCCTATTTATACCGAATTGGCTAAGAGCGAAGAAGGATTGGCTTTAGGAAGAGAGATTTATGCAAAAGCCCGTCCTAATTACCATGCTATTTCGTTCAATACTATTGATGAAATTTTGGGTTGGGACTCTTAATTTAACCGTTCATCCCTTTTATTGTAACTTTCTGGGCTGTATAGCGTCACCTTAGTATATTTGTGCATACTAATGATACGTCTATTCTTATTTATTTTACTGTTAGTTGGCTGCTCACAGTTGTATTCTCAATACGTTTTAACAGGAACAGTTAAAGATGAAGCTGGGCATGCGGTTCCGGGAGCGCGTGTGGCCGTGAAGAACACTACATATGGAGTTCCTACAAGTTTAAAGGGAAATTACTTTTTAGAGCTTGAGGAAAGAGGAAAAGTAGTGGTTGAGGTAACTATGATTGGTTTTGAACCGAGAATAGATTCGGTAGAGTTATCATATAGCTCAACAACCTTAGATTTTGTTTTAGTTGAAAGTGCAACTTCTTTAAATACGGTTGAAATTTATGCCGACAATAAAGACATTGCCAAAAAGGTAATGAAGAAGGTAATTGATAACAAAAAAGAACTAAAGAGTTCATATGAAAGTTATCAGTGCAAAACCTACATTAAAACGTCTCTGGAAAAGGAACATCGATTTCCTCAACTTAACGCCAATTCAGAAAACCCTGAGCCGGAAGGAAGGCAAAAAATGAATTTTATTGAATCTTATTCTGTCACCAAATTCAAACGTTCTAATACTTACAAGGAGGAAATCGTGGCGCATCATGATTACGCAGAAAAAAGTAATAGTTCGGTGGTTGTAACAGCCGATTTTAATGATCCTAATTCACTACTCCCAACTCAGGTTATTTCATACAATCCATATATTTTCTTTGAAAAAGTGGAAGATGGAGATTTTGATCCTTATCAGAACCTGATTGACTTACCCAAAGTGTCCGAGAAGCAGTTGGTTTCGCCTCTGGCCGTAAATGCCTTTGTCAATTATAAATTTACCTTGAATAATATCTTTTATGAGGACGGACAAAAAATTTATGATATCAATGTGAATCCTCGCTTTAAAGAATCTCCTTTGTTTAGTGGAAACCTATTTATCATAGACAGTCTTTGGGTCATTAAATCCATGGATTTAGCCGTTAATCCTTCAGCAATGGATTATTTCAAAGATTTTAGAATCATTCAGGATTTTGAGAACATTGATGGTAATTGGGTTCCTTCACGTCGTGAGTTTGTTTACACCATTAATGATGGATTGTACCAGGTAATGGCCAACACACGAGCTGATCACACTAACTATGAGTTTGATTTAGAATTTGATAACAAAGAATTCAAAAATGAAATTATGGTTTATGCGGATGATGCTTTTGACAAAGACTCAGCTTATTGGGCCGATATTAGACCAATTCGTCTTAAACCAGAGGAACTGGACTTCATTCATGAGCAAGATAGTATCGAAAGAGAATTAACTTCTGATAGATATGTTGACAGTGTAAATGCTGAATTTAATCGAGTGACATTTTGGGATGTAGTGTTAAATGGAGTAGGCTTTAGAAGCAGAGAAAAAGCGCAGTCGTTTTACATTGGAGGGTTAATTTCTCAACCTCAATTTTTTGGTGTGGGGGGATACCGTCATCGTATAGCGGCGCGGTATGACAAAGAGTTTAAAAATGCACATGCCATTGGAGTGGATGGCCGAATCGATTATGGATTTGCGAACAAAGACCTGAAGGGTAATTTGTCGGTAGAGTATACCTATTTGCCCAAGCGTTTTGGAAGTTTGAGAGTGAGTGGGGGAGATATTTATGATTATGTAAATACTTACGAATCCATTGCGAGTTCATTTAGCCGAAATAACATGGTTCGTAAAACTTATTTTGGTCTCAGTCAGCGATATGAGATTGTGAACGGATTGTATGGCCGATTGAGCTACGATTATTCAACTCGAGTATCCATTGACGATTTGCAGCTAAACCCTTGGATTGATACCATTTTTACCGCACTAGGTATTGATAATACACCACAACCATTTGAGACTTATACGGTCTCCATTTTTGAATTGGAGCTCTTGTACCGTTTCAAACAAAAGTATGTCATCAAGAAAGGAAAGAAGATTATCGTTGGGACGAAATTTCCTGAAATAATGCTCAAGTATAAACGAGGAGTTCCGGGCTTGTTTGGAAGCGATGTTAACTTTGATCATTTGGAAATAGGAGCTTCTGATGAGGTTGAATTGGCCACCTTTGGTAATTTGAAATGGCAGGTCGTAGGAGGAACCTTTTTTGGAAGTAATATTGATCAAATTCGATTCATTGAACACAAATTCTTCCGCCAATCCGATCGTTTATTCTTTTCCAATCCTTTAAAGTCATTGCAAACTCTGGATTTGTCTGATACCAATACAATCAATCACACGGCTCGTCCTTATTTACAACTTAATGCCATTCATCACTTTAATGGCGCCATTATGGGGAAAATTCCATTAATTAATAAACTAAAATTGGAATTAGTAACTGGTGGAGCAGCCTTGTTCATTGAAGAAAGTAACTTCCGTCAATTGGAAATGTATTTTGGACTGGAACGTAAGTTCAAAATAAAGCGACAGTTGTTTAAAATAGGAACTTATTATGTCCTTAGGGAAAATAGCACTGGAGGATTCAGTGTCTCCAATGATCCACTTTTAGGATTTAAGATTGGTATTGACTTCTTTAATTCCTGGAACAACAGTTGGAGTTATTAGAATTGATCTAGCCACTCTTCCAAAGCAGTCCAATATTCTTCTCCACCATCTTGCTCAGCCCATAAGGCTCTTGAACCATGATGCCCTTGCGCTTCGGGAATAAATTGAACCTGGTTGCTGTTTAATTCTTTTCCTTCAATAATCTCAGAAACCTGACCGGCTTCCCAATTTCCGGAAGTAAGGAACATCGGTTTTTCAAATTCAGCCATTAGAGGAACCAAACTTCCTAATGTGTCAGCAAAATAATTTCCAGGGCTAAAAGAAACCACTGCTTTTACTTTCTCATTTTCATATGCTTCGTATAGGGCCAAAGTAGAAGAGTAAGAACTTCCCCATAAGATAATAGCATCTTCAGTTTCTGAAGCCAAATAGTCAATAGCAGCTTTAATATCTTGTCTGGCATCCAAATATTCAACCCCCAAACCTTGTTCTTTGGCTCTTAGGTTTGTTTCGTTGACTTGATTCGCAATTGGACCTCCTGAACGTTGGTCAATGGCCAGGCAATTGAATCCCATTTCGTTGAGTCGTTGTGCTATACCTTCGTATTCAAATTTAGAAAAACGAGCCTGGTGACAGAGTAATATTTGGCCTCGTACTTTTTGCTCAGTACGGTACATATTTCCACTAATGATTAACCCATCTAAAGACTCAAATTCAACAGCTTTGGGATTTTTTTCTATGATTTTCGTTGAGGTTGAATCAGCTCCTTTTTGAGAATCGGGAGTTTCGGTGTTTCCTGAATTACAGGAATAGATAAAAAGCAAAGGGAGAGAGAGGTAAAGTAGTTTTTTCATGGTAGGTGAATTGATTGATACAGTTCTATAAAATCAAAATTAAGGTGGTTTTTAATTTTTTGATTATCAATTATTTTAAAGGTTGTATCTGTGGTTTCACTAAATCTTAAATTGGGATTAGTGGAAATTTGGGTGTAGAATTCCTTTTTCGTAGGATGTTCGTTCATGCAGCAGTTGTACACTTCATTCCAATGGTCTTTTTCAAGCAGGTTTTGAATGATTCTGATGCAATCATTGAGATGAATAAAATTAACTCGTCCGTTTGAAGTATTTAACACTTTGGGGGATTTTGAAAAATTCCGTGGATCACGTCCTGCCCCAATTAATCCGGCCATGCGTAAAATGATAAGGTCTATTCCTAATTCTGAAAAAGCTTGCTCAATTTGAAAGGCGGGATGATCCTGATTAATCAAATCTTTATCATCTTCGGTAATAGGATGAGGATGATTGTTGTAAACAGCTGTTGTACTAATCAGTATTACTTTTTTTACGTCAGAGAAGTTTACTTTAAAAAGGAAGTTTTTTAAGGCTTCGAGATTGACTTTTGAGGTTGGAACAGTAAAAATCAAAATTTCCGATTCTAAAAAATCTTGTAAAACTGGAATATTATCATGATTCAAATCCAGGAAATAGGTTTCAATCCCGGTCTTACTCAAGCGGTTAATCTTTTCATCTGATGTTGATGATCCTTTTACCTCACAGCCACTTTCGGCTAATTGAAAGGCTACAGGAGTTCCTAACCATCCACATCCTAAAATACTAACTGTTTTGGGCTGAATTTTTATTTCTGAATCCATCTTATCAAAATTAATATTCCTGCGTGACTCTTCTGAAAATGTGGAAAAAACTTCCCTAACTCATCTTTTAGAAAAAGAAAAAATGAACCTACGGCAAGTTGTCTTGTACAGCCTGTCACAAACAATAAACAAATTATGATCACACGATTTAGTACAACGATATTGTTCACCATGAGCTTACTATTTTCTATGGCTGCAGAGAAAAAAGTAAAATCCACTATTAAGGATGTTACTGTTTTTTTAAGCGGAGCTCAGGTGAATAGATCAGCCTCTTTTAACATTCCAAAGGGAGAAACGGAACTGGTTTTTACAGATATCTCTCCTTTACTTAAACGAGAAAGTTTACAGGCCGGATCTAAATCCGATATCACCATTTTATCAGTCTATTATGAGACCAAAGTAACCGAAAAAAAGCAAGATAAAGGAGCCTTAAAAGGTTTAGAAGATGATCAAAATGAACTACAACGAGCTTTGGTAAGACTCAATGCAAAATTGGCTGTCATTCAAACCGAGGAGATCATGATTTCTAATTTGTCAAACATTCAGGGACAAATGGAAAACGTAAATGTGGATGAAGTTGTAAAGGCCAAAGAAGTCATCCATAATCAGCTGGAACAAATCAAACTCGATAAAATCAATACGCAGGAAAAGATTAATACCATCAATTTCAAGCTCAACGAAATTGCTCAAAAAATTCAAGCTTTTGGAGTCGTTTATTCTAATGTTGAACCACGAGTTGTGGTTAAAGTAAAATCGGAGAGAGAGCAAAAAGCAAAGATGAGTTTGAGCTATTTTGTGGGAAATGCACGTTGGTTCCCTTCTTACAACCTGAGAGTAGATGATTTAAGTAGTCCATTGGTGATCGATTATCAGGCTAATGTTTCTCAACAAACAGGAGAGGACTGGACCAATGTAAAATTGACGCTTTCTACCAGTGATCCAAATTTATCCGGGCAAAAGCCCGAAATGAAACCATGGTACTTGGTTTTGAATCAGAAGAATAATTATTCCGATAATAGAAATGTTAACCGTTATACACCTAGTCATGTAACTACCGTTTCGGGTAGAGTAACAGATCAATATGGCGACCCATTACCATTTGCCAATGTTTCTTGTCCGGGGTCAACTATTGGAACCATTACCGATCCTGATGGTTTTTATACGCTGAATTTACCGTACGGAAAAACGCAGTTACAGGTAAGCTACGTAGGTTATAATTCAGCAACCATTAACATTACCAATGCCAAACATGACATTGTGTTGTCCGAACGTTATTTGTCTTTAGAAGAGGTGACGGTTATTGAAGATATAGAAGAGGCAGATTATTATAGGGATGAGATCAGCGTTGAAAAAATTGAAGCAAATGAGATTCAAAATGCTCCTGTAAGTTATACCTGGACAGAGAATTCAAGAATTACAGCTTCGGATGTCAAACGAGCGGGGAAGAAAAAAGGAAAATATGAGGGGCGAAAGAAGAATGTAGTCTTAGGAGCTACTTCGTCAGTTCCTATAAAAATGGAAAAGACCGAAAATGTGGTTGCTGTTGAATTTAAAATTGATGAACGTTATACAATTAAGTCAGAGAATAAGCACTTTACGGTTTCAATTGAAGAGATTGAGCAAAAGGCTCACTATCAATATTACTGTGCTCCAAAGTTAGATCCAGATGCATTTTTAACAGCTCAGTTGATTGATTGGGAAGAGCTGAATTTGTTGGAAGGACAAGCGAATATCTTTTTTGAAGGGACTTATGTAGGAACCAGTATTCTTGATGCCCGGTTTGTAGGAGACACTATGGATATTTCATTGGGAAGAGATAAACGAATTGTGGTAGAGCGAGAAAAAGAAAAGGAGTTTTCGAAGAATAAAATTATTGGAGATAATGCTACGAAGAGTATTAAATGGAACATCGCGGTAAGAAACACCAAAAAATCAGCGATTAATTTGATTTTGGAAGATCAGTTTCCATTAACCTCAGACGCTCGAATCAAAATTGAGAAAGATGATGTTGCCAAAGCAAGAGTTTCTGAAACAACAGGCTTTATTAGTTGGGAGATGAAAGTGGGAGGAGGAAAGACCCAGGAAGTCGCCTTTAAGTACAAAGTCACTTACCCCAAAGGAAATCAAGTTTATTTAGAGTAGATGAATTGAGCGGGGGAATAAAAAGAGGGAGCAAACATGGGGCTCCCTCTTTTGTTTTCAGTTCAAATGGTTCAATTACACTTCAACGGCTCATAAGAACAGTTCAGCTAAAAAGAATTTTTAAACAAAGGAGTCTTTTTCATTTTTGATTTCAAAACGATAAGAAATGAAACAGATTTTAACCCTATGTGCCTTGTTGTTGGTTTTTAGCAGCAGTGCACAAACCATCACACAAACGGTAAAAGGGACCGTCATTGATAAACAATCTCAATTTCCAATTCCAGGTGCTAAAATTCAAGTGATTGGTGCTGATCCTATCAAAGCAGCTATCACGGATGCCAATGGAGAATTTATCATTGAAGAGGTTCCGGTGGGACGTATTTCTCTTCAAATTAAATTCGTGGGCTATGAAGATGCTATTCTCAAAGACCTAATCCTAAAATCGGGAAAAGAGTTAGAGGTAAATGTTGGTTTGGAAGAAAGCATTGCTGTTTTAACCAAAGTGGATGTAGTTGCCCGGCAGGATAAAAAGGAAACCATTAATAAGATGGCCTCGGTAAGTGCTAGAACCATTTCTACTGAAGAGGCAGGGAAATTTGCCGGAACCTTAAACGATCCAGCAAGAATGGCTCAAAACTACGCAGGGGTTAGTGGGGCATCAGATGATAGAAACGATATTATCATTCGAGGAAATTCACCTTTAGGGGTATTGTGGAGAATGGAGGGAATTGATATTCCAAGCCCCAATCACTTTTCAACTTTAGGGACAACAGGAGGGCCTGTAAGTATGCTTAATATTAATAACCTAGCCAATTCTGATTTTATGACCAGTGCCTGGAGTGCCAATTATGGAAACGCACTTTCCGGAGTATTTGATTTAAGGCTGAGGAATGGTAATAGCAACAAAAGAGAATATTTAGCTCAAGTAGGCTTTAATGGATTTGAATTTGGAGCAGAGGGGCCTTTCAAAAAAGGAAGTCGACCTTCTTATTTGGCTAATTATCGTTATTCAACTTTGGGAGTAATGAGTGCCCTTGGAATTGATTTAGGCGTTGGTGCTGCTGTTCCGCAATATCAGGATTTAACCTTTAAACTCAATTTCCCGACTAAAAAAGCGGGTAAATTTAGTGTTTGGGGTATTGGAGGCTTCAGTTATATCGAATTTGAAGCAACTGGTGAGGCCGATTCCACTAATTTATACGCTTCATCCGATCAGTCTTCAAGGTTTGAGTCAAGAACAGGAGTGGTTGGAGCATCGCACAAGTATTTCTTTAACAAAAACACTTTTTATGAGTTAATCATTGCAGCCTCTGCATCGCAAACTACCGGAACTATTGATTCATTGGATGAATCAGGTGTTGAAACAAAACTATTTGGTTTTGATCGTGAACAGTTAAAGTATTCGGCAAACTTAAAATTCAATCGAAAAATCAATAAAAAGAATACGGTAACATTAGGGGTTATTGGAGAGAACTATGTAACAAGTATTTTGGATACCGTCTGGACTGGGACCGATTATAGAACAGTAGCCGATAATGAAGGGAATGCGGTTCTTTTGCAATCGTATTTAAATTATCAATATCGTTTTAATCAAAAACTCACCATGAATGCCGGTTTGCATTCTCAGCATTTTTTATTGTCAGAGTCACATGCCATTGAACCTCGATTAGGATTTAGGTATAAAGCAAATAATCGAAATACATTTAGTTTGGGAAGTGGAATGCATAGCCAACTGCAGCCTATTACCGTTTACTTTAATGAGTATGTCAATGATGAGGGAGAAGTAGAATTACCAAACAGTAAATTAGATTTCAATAAATCCATTCATTCGGTGATTGGTCATGAGTTTTTGATTAGTGAAAATACCCGAATAAAAACAGAAGTATATCATCAGTACGTCTATAATGTGCCGGTTGATACGTTTGCCTCTACATTTTCCATGATTAATGAAGGAGCTGGTTTTACTTTACCGTCAGGTGGTGGATTTGAAAATACAGGAACGGGTTATAATTATGGAGTTGAGCTAACGTTGGAAAAATTTTACAGTAAAGGATATTATTTCCTATTCACCACTTCTTTATTCGAGTCTAAATACAAAGGCTCGGATGGTATCTTAAGAAATACAGCTTTTAATTCTAACTATGTATTTAACTTATTAGGAGGAAAAGAGTTTAAACTAGGAAAGAAAAATGTTTTAGGTTTTGATAGTAGAGTGACTCTTACAGGAGGAAAACGATACACCCCAATTGATTTAGAAAATTCAATTTTATATGATACTGAAATTCGTTTGGTCAATGAGGCTTTTGAGGCCCAACATAATCCTTATTTCCGTTTTGACTTTAAAGTGACCTTGAAAACCAATTGGAAAAAAGTATCGCAGGAATTTTCAGTTGATCTTCAAAATTTGACCAATCAACAAAATATTTTCCAGGAAGGTTACAATAGACAAACCAAGGATATTTCATATGTTTATCAGAGAGGTTTTTTCCCGAATGTGCAATACAAACTGAATTTTTAAGATAAAGGAATGGGGTTGTTCAATGCAGCAGAACGATATGAATTACTAGGATTCAACGACGTAAAAATTAGAATTTACGGAGTTCTGATTATTGCCATACTTTTCCCCGTTGTGGTAGTTGGGATAAATCCTTTGGACGACTCTGGTACTTATTTTCAATGTGGGTTTGTAGGGATTTTTTATACCAGCCTTTTCTGGACAATTGACCGGGAAATTGTGTTGTGGATGAAACGTGTATATGCAGGTAAAGAGAAGTATAAAAAGAGGATTATTGTCCAATCAATATTGCTCTTCTTCATTACCATAAGCATGGCTTTGTGTACTCAAGGGCTCCTAGTTGTTTCTAATGTTGACGACTATTTGGTACTGGGTTTAATAAAAGTGATTTTTGCCTCCTTGATTATCACTACCATCATTGTGACTATTTATGAGACTATTTATTGGTTTGAGATGTATAAGGAGGGATTAATGAGAAATGAAGAGTTACAAAAGGAAAATTTGCAGTCTCAATTAGAGGTTTTAAAAAGTCAGGTTAATCCACATTTTTTATTCAACTCTCTAAATACGCTCATTTCTGTAATTCCAGAAGATTCAGAATTGGCAGTGAAGTTTGCAAATGATCTTTCCAAAGTATATCGTTACATTTTGGAGATTAAGGATAAAGAGTTCGTCTCCCTCGATAAAGAACTGACGTGCATTGATTCCTATGAGTTTTTATTAAAGATTCGATTTGGAGATGCAGTTCACTTTGAGCGAGGCGATTTAGGGGATACGAAAACCAGTTATATTGTTCCTTTAGCCATTCAAATGCTCATAGAAAATGCTGTGAAACATAATGTGTTGTCGGATTCAAGAAATTTGGTGATCAAGATGAGAATGGAAGGAGAAGAATTGGTTGTTAGTAATAACTATCAACCCAAAAAAATCAATGAACCGTCTACTAAATTAGGATTAGAAAATATTAAGCGGAGATATGAATTACTGAGTCAATCAAAGATTAGTGTTAAACAGACTGATGAACTTTTTGAGGTGAGGATACCCATTATAAAAATTACACAGGCAAGATGAATTTTTTGATAGTAGAAGACGAAAAACCAGCAGCAAATCGACTCAAAAGTTTGATTCTGGAGCTGGAGCCAAATTGGAATCTCCTTGCCTTTATTGATGAGGTTGAATTGGCTGTAAATTGGTTAAATACAAACCCTGCTCCCGATGTGATTTTTATGGATATTCAATTGGCAGATGGCTATAGCTTTGACATTTTTGATCAGGTTTCATTGGATTGCCCAATTATTTTTGCAACCGCTTATGATCAATATGCTTTAAACGCGTTTAAAGTGAATGGGATAGACTATTTGCTCAAGCCAATTCAAAAAGAAGAACTTCAGGCTTCTATTCAAAAATTCAAAAAACTTAGTAAGACTTCAGCTTTTGATTATCAAAAATTATCGGAATTGATGTTAAAGGAAAAGCAGTCTTATAAAGAACGCTTTTTAATTCGATCGGGAGAGCAAATGAGTTTTGTCATGGTAGAGGAGATTGCCTATTTTTTGTCAGAATCTAGCTATTCGTTTATTATAACCCGTAATGGTAATCAGTACATTTTGGATGATACTTTAGAAAGAATCATGACCAAAATTGATCCAGCTAAATTTTTTCAGATCAATAGGAAAATGATCATTTGTATTGATGCCATTCAAAAAATAACACCCTATTTCAACAATCGTTTTAAGTTGGAGTTAAATCCTGAAAGTAAAGAAGAGGTCATTGTGAGTAGAAATAGAATAAAGGTGTTTAAGCAATGGTTAGACTCCTAATTAACCTAATCCAATAGCAGCAATAGCTAAAGCTGCTAATCCAATTCCTAACCAGTTTCGAGTAGCCAGTTTTTCTCCAAAGAGCAAAAAGCCTATTAAAGCCGAAATGCTGATAATTCCCATGTTGAAAATAGGGTAAACCTGTGAGCTTTCTAAAAAGCCATTTTCCAAACTTTTAAAGAAGTAGAGTAGAGTAAGGTAGTTGGGAATTCCTAAAACAATCCCGCCCAATAAATCTCTGGCTTTTGGTTTAAAGGAGGTAAAGAATAACCTGTATAGGACTAACAATAATCCTTCAACTCCTGCAGCATAAAAGATGACGCAAATAAACAGTTTTGATTCAACATCCGAAACATGATGAAATTGCGCATAATTGAAAAAACTATCTGCAATTCCCTGACCAATAAAGATGATTAGGATTAGCGGAAGGTAACGTTTGTTAAAGTTGAGTTTTTGCCCCTGAGTAGTGGTTAAAAAAATGGATATAATGGCAATAACGATTCCTGTAATTTTTAGCCAACTAATCTGATCACCTAAAAGCAAAAAAGCTACTATTAAAGGAATAATCAATGACATTTTGTTGGCTACAGTAGTAATCGCCATTCCAATTTTTTGCGCTCCTTGAGCAATCAAGATAAAGGTAGAGATGAATAATGCACCGACTATTCCTGCATACGGAAGCCAGTTTGCATTTATAATTTCATCCACGGAAAAAGTTTGTTCTGAAAAATAAAGACCTAATGATCCGGCGACAAAATAATTAACCGTAATGGCTACAGTATTATCAACCTTAAAACGGTCAAATAGCTTAAAAACGATTAAGATGAATACAAAAAATAATACGCCAAGAATCAAATCAATCATTCCCTATGATTTTAACGGAGTCCTTTCCATACAGGAAGCTTGTTCTTTCTGCCCCCTCTATTTCAGGGGCTTTTAAGCCTGTTTTTAAAGGGAATGTTCCGCTTAAAACTCGCGCTTCGTCCCAAATTCCGGATTGAATAAAACTCTCCAAAGTTTTCTTCCCGCCTTCAATAATGACCGACAGAATGTTTAATTCATATAGTGCAAAAAGTATATCTGATACTTCAAAAGACTTGGGTTGGATAAATTTTAAGTTGCCGTTAGAAATTACCTTTTTACGACTTAAAATGTAAGTTTGAACACTTCGATCTCCAACATGAAAAGCACCATAATCCAATCTCATTTCAGGATCAAGAATGATGCGAATAGGAGAATTACCCCGCACAGCCCGGCAACTCAACTGTGGGTTGTCAGTCGCAACAGTATTTTTTCCTACTAATATAGCTGCTTCTTCATGACGCCACTGATGGGTTAAAATTTTGGTTTCGGCTTGAGTAATCCAATGAATACCCTTTTCTTTATGATGTCGATCAATGTCCATATAACCATCTGGTGATTGGGCCCACTTCAAAATTACATAAGGCCGTTTTTTTGTGTGAAAAGTAAAAAAACGGCGATTCAACTCCAGACATTCCTTCTCCAAAACTCCAACAGCCACTTCAATTCCAGCTTCTTCAATGGCTTTAATACCATTCCCCGAAACTTCTGCATAAGGATCTACACACCCTACAACAACCCGTTTTACCTTTTTTTCAATGAGTAAATTACAACAGGGAGGAGTTTTTCCATAATGCGAACAAGGCTCTAAACTTACATATACTGTCGACTCTTTCAATAAATCAGGAAAAGCAACCGAACCAAAGGCATTTACTTCGGCATGAGCTTCACCATATTTTTGATGGTATCCCTCACCAATTATTTTTCCGTTATGCACAATCACTGCTCCTACCATTGGGTTAGGGGCAACATTTCCCGCTCCTAATTTGGCAAGTTCAAGACACCGACGCATGTATTTTTCATCTTCCCGCATAGTTCAAAGTTAAAGGAATGAATGATTAAATTAAAGCTCTAGTTTGCTTTATTTCTAGGGTGATAAGAGATAATTGCTTCTTTAAGAAAATCATCGGAAAGATGAGTGTAAATTTCGGTGGTTGTAATAGATTCATGTCCAAGCATTTCTTGAATGGCTCTTAAGTTAGCTCCACGTTCTACCATGTGCGTGGCAAAGGAATGTCGAAAGGTGTGAGGAGAAACCTTTTTCTTTAAACCTATACGCTCGGATAACTGTTTTATAATGGTAAAGATCATAACCCTTGTCAATTGTGCTCCCCGGCGGTTGAGGAATAAAAAATCTTCATGCCCGGCTTTAATATTTTGATGAATGCGTATGTGTTCCCGATAAAGTCCTATCTCTTTTATTACAGAGCCACTTACCGGAATTAAACGTTCTTTATTTCCCTTTCCTATTACTCTAATAAATCCTTCTTCAAAATAAAGGTTGGTGATTTTTAAATTGATTAATTCACTAACCCGCAATCCACAACTGTATAACGTCTCTAAAATAGCACGATTACGATGCCCTTCTGTTTTGGATAGGTCAATGGCATTCAGCAGACTTTCAATTTCTTCCTGACTTAAAACCTCAGGTAGTTTTTTTCCAATTTTGGGTAATTCTAACAACTCAGTGGGGTCATCTTTAATTTCATCTTCAAGAATTAAATAGTCAAAGAAATTACGAACTCCTGAAATAATACGAGCTTGTGATCGAGCTGAAATTCCCATATCACTTACCCACCGAACCATTTGTTGTAAGTCGTGTAAATCAATTTGAACGGGCTTTTTCTCCGATCCACTCCAGGCTAAAAATTGAGTCAATTTGTCAAAATCACGTAAATAAGCTTCTACACTATTAGGTGACAGTCCTTTTTCAATCTTTAAGTAGGATGAATAATCCTTTTTATATTTGTTCCAGGATGAATGCAAAGCGAATTTTAATACTCAATGGTCCAAACCTAAATTTAGTTGGAAAAAGAGAGCCTGAAACCTATGGCTCCAAAACTTTTGAAGAGTATTTTGTGGAATTGAAAACAGCCTTTAGTGAGTTAGAATTACATTATCATCAATCCAATATTGAGGGTGAATTAATTGACCAAATTCAAGATGAAGGTTGGGATGGAATTGTGTTAAATGCTGGAGCTTATACACATACATCCATTGGAATTCGCGATGCTATAGCAGCAGTGGATACGGAGGTTGTTGAGGTTCACATTTCCAACATCACCCAACGCGAAGCTTTTCGTCATGAATCGTACATTAGTCCGGTAGCTACCGGGTGCGTATTTGGGTTTGGCTTAAAAGGATATGAGTTAGCTTTAAACTACTTTCGTTAGGCCTTTTTAAAGATCTTTTTATCAGCAACGAAGGTACCAAATGGTAAAAGAGATGCTAATAAAGCCCAAAAACAGGTACTGAATTTCCATTTTAGTTGATAAGTCACCAAAAGGACGAAAAAAACATAGAGGCAAAACAATAGCCCATGGGCCATTCCTACAGCGTAGTTTAGTTCTTCCATTTCATAAAGGTATTTCAAAGGCATTGTTGCACAGAACAAAGCGAGGTAGCTGATACCTTCAAGAAATCCAATAATCCGAAGAAGACCAAGATTGGTTTTTGACATTTGAGTGGTTTGTTAAACTAAATATAGCAATTAAAAAATGAACGATTGAATTATCATGATGAACGGTAGACCTCTGAGAAAAATATTTACTTAAATTAGTCATCACTAAATTATGTCTACAACGGTTCTAGAAATAAAAGGTCTATCCAAAAAATACAAGGATGTTCAGGCCTTAAATAAACTCAATTTATCGGTTCAATCCGGCCAAATATTTGGAATACTTGGTCCTAACGGAAGTGGAAAAACAACGACTTTAGGAATTTTAACCGGGGTCATTAACGCTACAGAAGGAACATATTCCTGGTTTGGTAATGGTACAAAGGATATCAACCGTACGCGGATTGGTACACTGCTTGAAACGCCAAACTTTTACCCTTATTTGTCTGCTGTGCAGAACTTGAGAATTGTGGCAATGATCAAGCATGTAAAGGATCAGGTAAATGAAAAGATTGAAAAGGTTTTAAAGACTGTTAATCTATACGAACGCCGAAATTCTAAATTCAAAACTTATTCTTTGGGAATGAAACAACGTTTGGCAATTGCGTCAGCTTTGTTAAACGATCCCGAGGTTTTGGTTTTGGATGAACCTACAAATGGTCTGGATCCGCAAGGAATTGCAGAGATTCGTGAATTGGTGATTAACATTGCTAAAGAGGGTAAGACGATTATCATTGCCTCGCATGCCTTAGATGAAATTGAAAAGGTTTGTACCGATGTGGCTATTCTTAAAAACGGTGTTCTAATTCGCCAAAGTGGTATTGAGAACATTTTAGGAGATACTCGTCAATTGATCGTTAAAGCGGCTTCAATGCCACAATTAGAAAAGACCATAGGGGAAATTGACGGAATTTCGTTGAACGAACTAAAGAATAATAAAGCTTATTTGAATGTGGAGGATCACATTAAGGCCGAAGACGTAAATAAAGCCTTCTTTGATAAGGGAATTGTGTTGTCAGAGTTACTGGAAAGCAAGAAAAGTCTGGAAACTCAATTCTTAGAAATTACAAAAGGAGAAAGTCAAACTAATCAGGAGGAGGACATTGTATGATTCACATGCTCAAAATAGAATTTGCTAAGGTTAAGAACTTTAAAACGTTCTGGATTATTTTAGCTTGTTATGCCGGAATTACTCCACTGATTTTTTATGGCCTCTGTGCTTTTTGGGTTAACATCCTAGGAGATTTTGGTCCACCTATGAAGGCTTATATGAGTTTTCCGAATGTATGGTCGTATATTGGATGGACGGCTGCATGGCTCAACATTTTGCTCGGAATTTTAGTGGTGGTTTTGGTTTGTAATGAGATCACCTTTAAAACACATCGTCAAAATATCATTGACGGAATGAGCCGCCATAGTGTAATTTTAGGGAAGTTTTACTTTTTGGTTGCCTTGGCTTTGGCTGTTACCGTTTATGCCTTAATTCTTGGGTTTATTTTTGGAGCAATCTATTCAGATATAGGGAATATGTTTAATGGAATAGAGTACATTGGAGTGTACTTTATACAAACACTGGGGTATTTTTCATTTGCTTTTTTCTTTGCTATTCTCATCCGTAAACCTGCTTTGGCGATTATTTTGTATTTCGTCACTTTCTTATTGAACTTGTTTTTACCTCTAATCCTAGGAGATATAGCTGTTCAATATTTTCCAACTTATTTGATTTCAGGTTTAACTCCATTTCCTTTTCTTGAAGGATTACTTGAGTTTGCGGCTAGTCAAGATCCAAATGCCGATACTGATCCATTTATTCTTGGACAAAGCTGGAAAATGATTTTGGCAGTAGTTTATATAGCCTCCTTCTTTACAGTTGGTTATTTATCGCTGAAAAAGAGAGATCTCTAAATTCAATTCTGTTACTTTTTGGCCTTTCAGAATTTATCTTCTAAAATGCCAAATGAATAGAATGAGTTTGATTATTTTTCTTTTACTATTTGCTTGTCAATCAGCAGCAGAACAAAAAGGAACTTCTGAGGTTGATACGACAAATGAATATGATTACCCAGTAGAAGGTACTATTCCAGATCGTTCATTCATTGAACCTTTTGAGCGGGATTCAATCAAAGCAAAACTTCAAAATAAAATAGATTCGGGCGAACCGTTAATTGTTCACTGTTTGGTTCCATTGTGCGATAATGAGCATCAGGGAATTGTTCCGACAACGGAGTCATTAGGAAATGGATTTTCAACTCGAACGAATCTTTATTGGGCTACTTCTAATGGTCAAAAGCGTTTTTTTGAACGACATGCAAACTGGAAAAGTTTATCGTTGAATTTTGATCTGACTGATACTATTTTGGAACGAGTAGCTTTTCAAAGAAAATTTCAAAACGGGGCAAAGGTTATTTTGGTTTGTGATGCTTATAGAGGAGATCAAATGGAAGCTTGTCTGGATGATTATTTTGCTTATCTGTCTGGGTATAAGAGCTCATTTTTAGATTTAGAAACAGAAAATGATTTGATTATTGGTGATGAGGCAGATTTAATTGCTTTTAATGGGCATAACGGATTGATGGATGTAGATATTGATACCACTTATGCCAATATACCAAGACAGAAAGATGCCGTTGCTATTGCCTGCTCAAGTCGTTCATGGTTTAATCCTTATTTTCTGGAGGTGAATGCTTACCCTTTAGTCACAACGACTAACTTATTGTATCCGGGAGCCTTCATTCTCAATGGAATTATTGAAAAGTGGGCGATGATGGATTCAGAAGAAAACATTCGTTTTGCTGCAGGTGATGCCTACCACGAAGTAAAACAATGCGGACAAAGGTCAGGGAGAAACCTTTTTGCTACCGGATGGGGAGGTTAAGATTGTGATTGACAAGCTGAACGTGCTTTATCTAAAAGGTTGTTTAGCGTGTCAATTTCGTCATCACTCATGTGAGCAAAAACGTCTTCATGCATGTCTCTGGCTTTGTCAATGATTGCCAGTAGATCCATTCCTTTATCTGAGATGCGAACATCTTTTTGACGACGATCGGCTTTGTTCTCTCTTCGTTCAATTAAACCTTTCTTTAACAAACGATCAATAATTCTACTCACATCAGAGTTTCTATCAATCATTCGTTCTTTAATTAAACCAATGCTAACTGCTTTTTGCTTTTGACCTCGTAGTATGCGAAGAACATTAAACTGAGTAGAAGTAAGGTTGTGTTGTTTCATTTCCAGTTGTAACCTCTCTCCTAAACGACTAGCCGTAAGGTGAATATTCACCAGTAGTTTATGTTTTTCGTCCTTGAACCTGGACTGAATTTCGTCTTCAATTTTCATATCGGATGTAGTCGGTAAGTGGGATTCTTCATTCAAAGATAAAAAATCCCCTGAGCTTTTTGCAATTGACATGTGGACTGCTTTTTAACTGGTCTTAAGTAGATGTGGATTTCGGATAAAGCAACAAATCCAAACTAAAACTAAAATTGCGGCCTGTAAAGTGAAGGAATCTCCATGTGACATATGAATAACAATGGCTCCTCCCATGTGAGAACTCAGTAAAAGAGTTCCAAACAAGTTCGTTTTTGGAAATAGAAATAACAAAGCGGCAATAGCTTCTCCAATGGCAATAATGGTTACCCAATCTTCTAATCCCCAACCAGCCATTAAAGTCTGCATACCTGGGTTAGTTAGCTTTCCAGTAACACTATAGAGCAAAAAAGCAGTCAAAAGGGAGGCTAATATCCATCCAATGATTTTACGTAATTTATTCATCTCATCGTTTTCTGAGTCATAAATATATGGATAACCAATAAATGTTTAAACATTTATATGGCTTCCTTTACACAAAAGAGTGATTTTGTGAAAATTGACTAAAGCTCTCTGGCTGTCTGAAGTACTTTTTCTTTTAAACCGGCTTTATAATCCAGGATGCGGTTTAGTACTTCGGAATTAGAGGACCCAATAATACTCGCGGCTAAGATTCCTGCATTTTTGGCTCCATTCAAGGCAACAGTTGCAACTGGAATTCCACCAGGCATTTGAAGAATAGAAAGTATTGAGTCCCAACCATCAATCGAATTGCTTGACTTAACCGGTACTCCAATAACTGGCAGAGGTGTAATAGAAGCGGTCATACCTGGTAAATGAGCTGCTCCACCGGCCCCGGCAATGATTACTTTAATGCCTCTGTTATGAGCATTTTTTGCATAATCAAACATCTTTTCAGGAGTACGATGAGCGGATACAATATCCAATTCAAACTCAATTCCTAATTCGGTCAAAATATCAGCAGCATCCTGCATTACAGGTAAGTCTGATTTTGATCCCATGATAATTCCAACTTCTGCCATGATTGTATTTTTTACAAAGGTATTTTAATTTTTGTATTGAATCTTGCGAGACCATCGCATACTTGGTTTTTCAATCAAAAAATGCATAATCCAGGCTGCTCCCCAGCTAATTAATGCAGCTAATATAATCGCTATAAAAGGGAAATTGTTTCCCGATTCAAATTTTGAAGCAGCATATAAAAACCACCCCCCAAATAAACCATGAATGAGGTAAATAGGGTAGGAAATCTTTCCTGTTAATTGGAGGAAACGACTTTCTTTAGGTAGACCAATGATTAGAATGATTCCGATTAAATTGATGATTAAATCTTCCCAATAATAGAATTGAAGAAGGATAAGTTGACTGATTAGCAAAATGATGATATACTCCCATTTCCATTGGTTTTGAAAAATTAGAAATAGAATTAGGCCCGTCACAAAAAAGGGTGCATTGGTAAACACATTATTGCTTCCGATTAATAGGATACCAGTTCCAAGTAAGGCAAAGCAGCCTAAAAGTAAGTTGAAGCGATTTTGGATTAAGAAAGGAAACAAAATACCAATGAGTAGATAAAATTGAAATTCAACTTTTAAAGTTCTGAATATGGGGTTTATCCATTCGATATTGGGAAATAGATCGGTAAGAAAGAAAACATTGGCAAGGATTTGTTTGATACCAATATGAGCTTTCGTTTCCCAAATGAATTCATTAAAAATCAAGTTAGCAACTAATATACCTACAATGGTCAGGAGGTATGGAGGGTAAAGTCGAATGATTCGTTTACTGATATAGAGGAAAAAATGTTTGATTTTATACCCTCCCTTCAGTAAAGAATAGGGAATAATAAAACCCGATATCAAATAAAACAGCTCAACTCCTTGTGCCCCAAAAGTAAAAGACGTTCGGATACTCTCACTTTCAATGAAAAATTGACTTCCGTTGTTATAATTGACAAAATGAAACGAAAGAACCATTAGTGCTGCGATTGCACGAATGGTTTCAATATGCCTTAAGTGTTCTTTATTGCCCAAGAACTTTAATGGTTTCTTTAACTTTTAAAGCCACTTTTTTTGCTTCTTCTAACGAATCGTTGATAATCGTTACATGGCCCATTTTTCGGAATGATTTAACCGTCTTTTTACCATAAATGTGAGGATAAACTCCCGACCATCCTAAAACTTCTCTCAATCCTTGGTAATTAACATCACCTTCAGCTCCTTTTTCTCCCAAAAGATTCACCATAACAGACGGTTTAATAACAGCCGTATCTCCCAAAGGTAGATTAAGGATAGATCGCATATGTTGTTCGTACTGAGAGGTGATATTACCTTCAATACTTTGATGTCCACTATTGTGAGGGCGTGGGGCAATTTCGTTCACCAAAATCTCACCGTCTTTGGTTAAGAACATCTCTACAGCCAAAATTCCGACTAATTCCATTTTCTGAATTAGACTTTGAGCAATTGCCGCAGCTTTTTGCTCTATTTCTTTTGATACATCAGCTGGAGAAAATAAAAATTCCACCAAATTAGCTTCCGGATTAAATTCTAATTCGACAATAGGATAAGAGACTATTTCACCAGCTTCATTTCGACTAACAATCACCGAAAGTTCCTTCTCAAAATCAACAAAAGCTTCAATCAAATTAGGTGCATCAAAAGCCTGATCTAATTGATCGGGATCTTTTAAAACCTGAACTCCTTTACCATCATATCCACCTTTTCTCAATTTTTGAACACAAGGAAAAAAGTCACGATAATCAGCCAAATCAGCCTTTGATTTCAACAAATGAAAATCAGAAGTGGGAATTCCATTTTCTTTATAAAAAGTTTTTTGAAGACCTTTATCCTGAACCATTCGGATCAGTTTAGGTTGTGGGAAAACCCTAACACCTTCTTGTTCTAATTGTTCAAGGGCGTCAACATTGACATGCTCTATTTCAATTGTTACCACATCCATTTCTTTTCCAAATTGGTAAACGGTATCAAAATCTTTGATGTCTCCCAGTTCAAAATGATTGGCAATAGCTTTACATGGAGCGTTGGTGTCTGAATCAAGAATATGAACATTTAAGTCCAGATTAACGGCTTCTTGAATGAACATTCTTCCTAATTGTCCACCTCCTAAAATTCCTACTTTAAAATTGGAATGATAAAAATCTGTCATAGTCGAAAGTTTAGAGCATTTAAAATAAAAAAACCTCTCCTGACAGGCAGAAGAGGCTTTCTGTTTTCTTCAAATCAAAAAGTTTAAGAGTATAATGCGCTTATCTCTTAGCCATTTTTTCAGAGGAAACGCTCAATTTCTTACGTCCTTTTTTTCTACGGGCGTTTAATACACGTCTTCCATTCTTAGTAGCCATTCGACTTCTGAAACCGTGTTTGTTTCTTCTCTTTCTCAATGATGGTTGAAACGTTCTCTTGCTCATTTCCTTTTATATTATAATGTCTTAGTAGTCTCTTTTATTTCCCGAATACGGGAGTGCAAAGATAATACAAATAACTTTTTTCCAAAAAAATATCGACCAAAATTACAAAATATTCTCTTTTTGCACCTAAATCGGCTTAAAAATAAGGGAAATCAGAAGATTTATTTTAGAGAAAAAGGGCTTACTGTTGTATAAACAACGAACAAAATAATTTTGAAGGCGATGAGCTTAACGATTTATGACTTTTGGTATGTTAGAAACCGTAGTTGGTTGAATGGCTAAACTAAAAGTATGCATAAAGTCAGTAATGAGCTGCTTTTTCATTTAACTTTGCCATCCAAATCACAAAAGATGTTCGGTCGCGGAAAAAATAAAGACAAGGAAAAAGTTGAGCTAAGTAAAGATGCTTATAAAAAGGCAAGACGATTTTTTCGTTTTCTTAAGCCTTACCGGATGTTTTATATTATAGGGTGGATTTTCCTTTTGTTATCTTCTCTTACATCTATGTTGTTTCCAGCTTTAATGGGACAATTGTTAGGAGCAGATTCTGAACAGGATCCTATTGTTAAAATTGAGAATGTCGATTTAACAAACATCAATGTGATTTTGGTTGTTATGCTTTTGGTATTTGCTTCACAAGCTTTTTTCTCCTTTTTTAGAATTTATATTTTCACCAGAGTAACCGAAAAGGCATTGAAAGATTTAAAAGTAACTGCTTTTGGGCGTTTACTTCATTTGCCAATAGATTTTTATAATCGAAATAAAGTAGGGGAGTTGACCTCCCGAATTGCAACTGACATTAATCTTTTACAAAAGACTTTAAATACCACAATTGCTGAGTTTTTTAGGCAGTTCGTTACCATTGTATTTGCCTTGGGAATGATTCTTTACTTCTCTTGGGAATTGGCCTTGTGGATGCTGGCTGTTGTCCCTTTATTGGCTATTGTGGCCATTGTATTTGGTCGATACATTCGCGGACTATCCAAAAGAGCACAGAGTGAATCTGCAGAATCAAATTCTATTTTGGAAGAAGTGTTAATGGGAATTGTCAACGTTAAAGCATTTACAGCAGAAAAGAATGAGGCTGGACGTTATGGTAAAAGAGTTGAAGCTATTGCTGGATTGAATATTAAGAGTGGGATAATGAGAGGCTTGTTTGCTTCATTTATCATCTTTTGTATGTTTGGTGGAATTGCTTTTGTGATTTGGAAAGCGAAAGGTTTGGAGACTTCTGGCGTAATTACAGGAGCTGAATTCAATGCCTTTATTTTATATACCATTTTCTTAGGAGCATCTTTTGGAGCTGTTCCGGATTTGTATGCCGAAATTCAAAAGGCAATTGGTGCAACCGAGCATCTTATGGACATTTTAGAAGAAGATTTGGAGGAAAATCCTGAAATGGTAATCAATGATATTAAAGCTGAGGTAGAATTTAAAAATGTTCATTTTTCGTATCCTCAGCGGAAAGAAATAACTGTTTTGAATGGTATTTCATTTAAATGTAGCCCGGGACATACAACTGCTCTGGTGGGGAGTTCTGGAGCAGGTAAATCAACCATTTCGTCACTATTGCTCAAGTTTTATAACATTGATCAGGGTGAAATTTTGCTGGACGGAAAAAACATTCAGGAAATCAATAACGAAAGTCTTCGATCTCAAATGGCACTTGTTCCTCAGGAGGTTATTTTATTTGGAGGAAGTGTTTATGAGAACGTTTTATACGGTCGCCCAAATGCAACGAAAGAAGAAGTTTTAGAGGCTTTAAAAAAGGCTAACGCTTATGATTTTGTCATGAGTTTTCCTGATCAACTTGAGACTTTAGTAGGAGATAGAGGAATTCAATTATCAGGAGGACAAAAACAACGTATTGCAATTGCCCGTGCACTTTTAAAAGATCCTAAGATTCTAATTCTGGACGAAGCCACTTCAGCCTTGGATTCAGAATCAGAGCAACTAGTTCAGGAAGCCCTGGACAAGCTTATGGAAGGGCGTACCTCTTTTGTTATAGCACATCGCCTTTCAACCATCCGCAATGCAGATACTATTCTTGTTTTAGAAAAAGGAAAAGTGGTCGAGCAAGGAACGCACGACCAATTAATCACCCAAAATGGTGCTTATAGTAAGTTAAATAAGATACAACTGAATTAACCCAGGTAAGCTCTCAACATTTTAGACCGCGAGGTATTTTTCAACTTGCGAATACCTTTTTCTTTAATTTGACGAACTCGTTCACGAGTTAGGTCAAAACGTAAACCAATTTCTGCTAAAGTCATCGGTGGACGTCCATCTAATCCAAAATAAAGTCGAATTACATCAGCCTCTCTTAATTTAAGTGTACTCAATGAACGTTCAATTTCACTTCTTAGAGATTCAAGAATAAGATCTTTTTCAGGATTATTGTTTTCCGTATTTTGCAAAATATCATACATGCTGGATGATCCCTCATCTCCTTCTTTCAATGGGGCATCCATTGAAAGATGTCTACCATTATTGGCTAGCGAGTTACGAACATCTACATTTGAAATGTCAATAAAATCAGCTAACTCGTCAATGGTTGGAGTTCGACCCAATTCCTGTTCTAACTGGGTAAAGGCCTTATTTACTTTGTTGATAATCCCAATTTTATTTAACGGGAGTCTAACAATACGAGCTTGTTCAGCCAAAGCTTGTAAAATAGATTGTCGAATCCACCATACAGCATACGAAATGAACTTAAATCCTCTTGTTTCATCAAAACGCTGTGCCGCTTTGATCAAACCGAGGTTTCCTTCATTAATTAAGTCGGGAAGTGAAAGTCCTTGATTTTGATACTGTTTTGATACAGAAACTACAAATCGTAAATTTGCTTTGGTTAAACGCTCTAAAGCCTGCATGTCACCTTGCTTGATACGCTTCGCTAACTCAACTTCCTCCTCTGCTGTGATCAGGTCGACCCTCCCAATCTCCTGTAAATACTTATCCAGTGAAGCGGTTTCGCGGTTGGTAACTTGTTTGGTAATTTTTAATTGTCTCATGCTGTTGCGTTTTTAAATGGTCGGTCTTAAAATAAATAACGTGGAATTTTCTGAATAGGTTGGAAGTTCTTATGGTATTGTAGTCTATTCATTCTTCGCACCTTATTATACGAAAAATATACCAAAATTCCAAATTTAAAAGGTAGATAAGCAAGCATTGTTTAAATTTGCAAAGGAAATTTGAGCGCATGAATTCATACCAAATCCAATTTATCGAAAAAGAAAACATTCTGTCAATAGTTCCTTTTTTAATGGAGTTAAATGGGAACATTTCGGAAGAAATTTTGAGTAAACGCACTCTGGAAATGATTGAACAAAATTATCGCTGTTTAGGAGTATATGATAAGGGAGAGTTAATCGGAATTTGTGGTATGTGGTTTATGACCCGTCATTACAGTGGTAGGAGCATTGAAGTAGATCATGTAATGATTAACAAAAGCTACCGGGAAAAGGGATTGGGGAAACAGCTTTTTGATTGGATTCATGATTATGCCAACAAAAATAATGTAGAAGCTTGTGAGCTCAATACCTATGTTAGGAATACACGATCGCATAAATTTTATTACAATTTAGGTTACGAAATTCGTGGATTTCATTTTGTGAAAGAACTAGATTAATTACCTTTGTACCAATCAATTAAGAGATGCTTTCGAAAAAGACCCAATACGCGTTTAGGGCCCTTAGCTATTTAGGGAAACAAGACACGAAAAAACCTGTGCTAATCAGTGAGATAGCACGAGAGGCAAATGTGCCAAAGAAGTTTTTGGAAACTATTTTGTTGGACCTGAAAAAAATTGGGATTCTCAATTCTAAAATGGGAAAAGGTGGAGGATATTATTTACTCCGTAACTCAGAAGAGATCACATTAGCCGAGATTATTAGAATGTTTAATGGTCCCATTGCATTACTCCCTTGTGTTAGTTTAAACTATTACGAACCTTGTGACGAATGTAAGAATGGATCAGGCTGTGGATTAAACGGAGTAATGTCAGAGGTTAGAGACGTGACTTTAAATATTCTTGAAAACAAGTCAGTTAGAGACATAATCTAAAAAAAGAAAAAATTTTTGCTCTTATAATCTATTAAATAGATGGATTATATATATTTGTCGAAAATTTTAAAATGATTATTGATTCTTTTTTCCAAAAAAGGAAGGCTAAAAAGGGGGATTCAAACCTTCGATCTATCCTCAAAACAGTGAGTTGGAGGATTGTTGGAACTGTGGATACACTGTTGATTGCCTATTTCTTGACAGGAGAAGTTTCAATTGCGTTATCCATTGGCTCGGTAGAAGTATTTACAAAAATGTTGCTGTATTATTTACATGAGCGTGTATGGAACAAATTCGTTTAAGTAATGACAAAAGAAGAACTGGATATAAATAATGCCTTACTCAAGTCAAAGAGTCCTTTAGAAGTTGTGAATTGGGCTTTGGTAGATGCTCAAAAGCCAATTGTGACAACCAATTTTAGACCATATGAGGCAACAATTTTACACCTTTGTGTACAAGCTATGCCTAACATTCCGGTTATATGGTGTGATACAGGTTATAATACTCCGGATACCTATCGTTGTGCCAGAACAATAATTGAAAAACTGGACTTAAATATTGATTTGTTTGTTCCGGAACAAACAACGGCTTATCGAGATGTGGTAATGGGTATTCCATCTGTTAATGATCCTTTACATCAACAATTTACAGAAGAAGTGAAATTAGAGCCATTTAATCGAGCCATGGAGAAACATGCTCCTGACGTTTGGTTTACGAACCTGCGTAAGGGGCAAACAGCTTTCAGAGATGGTTTAGACATTTTAAGTCTTGGAAAGGATGGTGTACTAAAAGTGAGTCCGTTCTATTACTATTCGGATACTGAATTGGATTTATACCTACAAGATCATAGTCTTCCCAACGAGTTCAAATACTTTGATCCTACAAAAGCTTTGGAAAATCGGGAATGTGGTTTACATCAATAAATAAGAAAAATGGAAAAAGTGTTTTATAAATCAGAAAGCGCAAAAAAGAGCAGAAGAAGTGTGCCAAAACGTTCACTGCTCAATGCCAAAATTGGACGAAGCTATTCAAAAAAGAATCCATTGGATGGTTTTAAGATTATAGCTCAGGTATCCAACAAAAACTAAAAGAGATGAATTATTTGGATGAATTGGAAGATGAAGCGATTTATATTTTTAGAGAAGTCGCAGCTCAGTTTGATAAACCTGTGCTTCTGTTTTCAGGAGGAAAGGATTCAATCGTATTGGTGCATTTGGCGATAAAAGCATTTTATCCCGCGCCAGTTCCTTTTCCTCTTATGCATATTGATACAGGACATAATTTCCCTGAAACCATTGAATTCAGAGATCAGCTGGTAAATGACCTGAATCTGAATTTAATTGTACGTTATGTTCAGGACTCAATAGATGCAGGTAAGGTAAAAGAAGAAAGCGGGCGTTATGCCAGTCGTAACAATTTGCAAACGGTCACCTTGCTCGATGGAATTGAAGAACATGGGTTTGATGCATGCATTGGTGGTGCCAGAAGAGATGAAGAAAAGGCTAGAGCTAAAGAAAGAGTTTTTTCTGTACGGGATGATTTTGGTCAATGGAATGCTAGAAATCAACGTCCTGAGTTATTTGATATTTTGAATGGTAGAATTGATAAGGGTGAAAATGTCCGGGCATTTCCAATTTCTAATTGGACTGAACTGGATGTTTGGAACTATATCCGTCAGGAAAAAATTGAGTTGCCATCAGTTTATTTTGCTCATTCCCGAAAGGTGTTTTTAAGAGATGGAATGATTTGGTCGGATTCGGAATTTATTCATCGTGATGTGGATGAAGAAGTGTTTGAGATGATGGTTAGATTCCGAACGGTAGGGGACATGAGTTGTACGGCTGCAGTAGCTTCAGAGGCTTTTGATTTGGATGATGTAATTGCAGAAATTGAAGCAGCGGAGATTTCGGAACGAGGAGCTCGAATTGACGATAAACGTTCTGAGGCAGCCATGGAAAAACGGAAAGAGGTTGGATATTTTTAAATGAATAAAAGTTGGTATTACCCTGAGCGTTTTGATTGCAAACTGCTACAGCTTAAGTGATGGGGCAGTGGAGTTGAAGGGACTAATGACCAACGTTATTAAAATCAAACGAAAGAAGAAAGGCGTTTAATAGAAAGAGACTAAATTTTAATAAGTCTTGGGTATAGCCATTTTTCATTTAAAATCTGAAAAAATGAACATAGTAAGATTATCAACTGCAGGAAGTGTTGATGATGGTAAAAGTACCTTAATTGGTAGGCTGTTGTATGACACCAATTCCCTGTCCAAAGATAAAGTAGCTAACATTGAGCAAATCTCCCAACAAAGAGGTTTAGATCAAATAGATCTTTCTCTCATCACGGATGGTTTAACAGCTGAACGTGAGCAGGGAATTACCATTGATGTAGCGCATATTTATTTTAATACTCCCAAGCGTAAATACATTATTGCTGATACACCAGGACATGTAGAATATACACGGAACATGATCACGGGAGCATCGAATGCTGATGTATTTATAATCTTGATTGATGCCCGAAAAGGAATCATCGAGCAAACTAAAAGGCATTTGTTTATTGCTTCATTAATGGAGATTAAAGAGATCGCCTTTGTTATCAATAAAATTGACCTGGTAGATTATGAGCAAGATAGATTTCTTCAAATTCGTTCTCAAATTGAGGAATTAAAAGAGCGTTTTGAGTTATTGGATAAAAAGCTGTCTTTCTTTCCTGTTTCAGCCAAAATAGGAGATAATGTGGTGAATTTGTCTGGAAAAACTCCCTGGTATAAAGGAGAGACTTTGTTGAGTTATCTCGAACAGCTAAAGATTGAGCAGAAAAATCAAATGGCTCAACGTTTTAATGTGCAATATGTCATTCGTCCTCATTCCGATGACTTTCACGATTATCGCGCCTATGCCGGGAAAGTAAAAAGTGGAACCTTTGAAATAGGAGATGAAGTAAAAGTTTTGTCAACTGGGCAAAGTAGCAGAATTAAAGCCATTAATCGCTATAAAGACAACCTTTTAAAGGCGACTGAAGGTCAATCAGTAGCTTTGGAACTAGAGACGGATATAGATATTTCAAGAGGTGATATTTTAACCCTTGCTTCTGATTCTGTGGAGGGAGATAAAAGTCTATCTGCACGTTTATGCTGGTTAGGTAAGGAGGAACTCTCTTTAGGAAGAAAATATCTTTTGCAGCATGGAGCCTCTCGTGTTCCGGTAAAGGTAACAACAGTCAATAGCCAAATTAATTTTGAAACCCTGGAATTTGATCAACAGCCCCTTAAAGTTGATGTTAATTCCATTAACCAAATAGAATTAAAAAGTGCAAGTCCTCTATTCATTGATAGTTATAAAAATAATCCTGCTAATGGCTATTTTATTTTGATTGACGAAACAGCCAATACAACTGTCGCAGTTGGATTCAAGAATTAAGAATTTTGAGTTGTGGTTAAAAAGGAATGCCGGAACGAAGCACCGACTTGCGTTTCGGCATTTTTTTATGTTGGCATAATATTATTTTTTTGAATTGAAAGGTAGAATTTAACCTTATCTTAATTTAAGATCTCTTCTTTTGAAGCCTTTAAATGGCTAAATTTGACCCGCTTTTTAGAATTAAATAAATGAAAATGAAGAGATTAATGTTAGTGGGGAGTTTCGCCCTATGGGGAGCGGGACTAAATGCACAAGTTTCAGCAGTTTGTCAGGATATAACGGTTTATCTTGATGAAACAGGATCAGCAACTATTGCACCAGAAGATTTAGACGGAGGTTCAACAGGACCTATCGTAACGTACACAGCTAGTCAAACAACATTCGATTGTGGTGATATTGTTAATCCACCTGCATTGATTATTACTGCAGTTTATGATGGGCCTTTGTCAGGAGGAACACCAAAAGGAGTAGAGTTATATGTTCGTGAGGATATTCCAGATTTGAGCATGTTTGGTTTAGGTTCTGCAAATAATGGAGGAGGAACAGATGGTGAAGAGTTTACTTTCCCAGCTGATGCTGCTTCAGCAGGAACTTTTATCTATGTGGCTTCAGAGTCGACCCAGTTTACAAACTGGTTTGGTTTTGCGCCTGATTATACGAGTGGAAGTATGTCAATTAATGGTGATGATGCCGTGGAGTTATTTATGGGTGGAGCTGTAATTGATGTTTTCGGAGATATTAATGTTGACGGTTCAGGTCAGCCTTGGGAATACATGGATGGTTGGGCTTACCGAAATGATTTAACAGGTCCTGACGGAAGTGATTTTACAATGGCCAACTGGACTTTTAGTTCACCAAACGCTTTGGATGGAGAAACATCTAATGCTACGGCTACTACACCTATTCCAATTGCAACCTTTACTCCATCAACTTCAGGCACAGGTTTTATTCTTGTTCAATTGAATGTTACGGATGGTTTGGGATCTAACGATTCGTGTGTGGCAATGGTAACCGTTTTGGACACCTTGCCTCCTGTTATGGCGTGTGAATCACCAACCATAATGCTAGATGCAACGGGAATGGCGACAATTACAGTAGATATGTTAGATGCCGGAACAGAAGACAATTGTGAATTGGATTCAGTATATATGGTACCAGCTTCTATCACTGTTGATTGTTCAGATTTGGAATCAATGGATATCATGATTTATGCAGTTGATATTCATGGAAATTTAGATTCTTGTTTAAATACAGTTTCATTTGATGCTTCGGAGGTTATTTCCGCTGAGGTTGTTTCAGTAACGGATGTAACATGTAATGGAGATATGGATGGAGCTATTGATGTATCTTCAACTGGAGGATCTGGAGTTTATACTTTTGATTGGGATAATGATGGGACAGGTGATGATGATGATGTAGAAGATTTAAGTGGATTGTCCGGTGGAACTTATGAATTGGTAGTGACAGATGAGAATGGATGTATGGGATCAGTTTCAGTAGATGTTGAAGAACCAGCTGAATTGGTACTGACCATTACACAATCAGGCGCTGATTTAACAGCGGATGCTACAGGGACTTCGTATCAGTGGATTGATTGTTCGGATGACAGTCCAATTTCTGGAGAAACAAATCAAACGTTTACTCCAACTCAAAATGGAGACTATGCTTGTATCATTACTGATGGAGATTGTTCAGATACGACAGACTGTATTTCAGTTACAGATGTTGGAGTAGAGGGAAATTCAATAGCACCGTTTGTTGTATATCCAAATCCAGCACAAGATGTATTGTTTGTTGAATTCTCCGGATTAGAAGGAGAAGCGAATTTACAGTTGTTAGATTTGAAAGGAAATGTATTACAAACGAGAACTAATCTTCAGGCTAAAGAAACAATTGGTTTAACTGAATTGGCTGCTGGAGTTTATGTGTTGAGATTAAATACTGCTACTGGATCAACTGATCAGAAAGTAATTGTGATGGATAAATAAGACCATCTTTCAAAAAATAAAAATCCCGTTGACCAAATTGGCAACGGGATTTTTTTTGCTATGAAATTATCGTAAGAAAAATCAGGTAATTGAAACTTTCTTACGTCATCTGCAACCGAAAAAACATTAAAGGTCACAGTCGAAAGAACATCCACGAATTGATCGCTATTCCATGGTTACTTCAATCGATTTTTTTTCATCTCCTCGTAATACCTGTATGTCAATTTTATCTCCTGGCTTGTACAAAGCCAGCTTGCCTTTTAATTCGGCAATTGAATTAGTTGGAGTTCCCTCAACTGATAAAATAATGTCTCTTTCTCTTAAATCTGACTTGTCTGCATTACCTCCTTTAAGTACATGAGTAATTACAATTCCTTCAGAGGTTTTTAGTGCATTTTGTGAAGCTACTTCCGAATTGTTATCCAGAATGTTTATTCCCAACTGAACACGCTTTACCTCTCCGTATTTAACCAGGTCATAAGTCACCTTTTTTACAATATTGGCTGGAATAGCAAAAGAGTATCCCGTATAAAATCCATTTCCAGAGGCAATGGCAGTATTAATTCCTACCAACTTTCCGTTTTGGTTTACCAAAGCTCCTCCGCTGTTTCCTGAATTTACAGCGGCATCGGTTTGAATGAATGACTCAACCGGAAAAACACCTTCTTCGGGGTCGTAATTAGCCGTTAAAAGATCTATGTTTCTATTCTTAGCACTTACAATTCCGGCGGTAACTGTTGATTGTAAGTTTAGGGGATTTCCGACAGCCAAAACCCATTCTCCCAAACGCAGCTCGTCGGAATCCCCAAACTCTAAATAGTCTAATCCACTTTTTGCTATTTTAATCACGGCCAAATCGGTAGAGGGATCGGTCCCAATCAATTCGGCAGTGTACAAATTATCATTTAATACCACTTCAATTTTTTCTGCGTCCTGTACCACGTGATTATTGGTAACAATATATCCTTCGGGTGAGATAATCACTCCTGACCCTGAAGCTTGTCCGCGTCTTTCTCTAATTTTATAAGCATCTTCTCCGTAAAACAATCGCATAAACGGATCGTAAGTAATTTCCTCTCGTACAAAATGAGTAGTAATGTGTACCACTGATTCTACTGCTTTTTCTGAGGCAGGAACCAAATTACAACTTCCTGCTGTTGACGACGATTCATTGCTTTGTTCCATTGAAACGGTTTGAAACATTTCCGGACTTGTCGCCTGCTGAGCGGAACTATATTGATTGTTTTTGGTTTGTTTTGGTTGACTTAAAGACATCACCAAAGCTGCTCCAATGAACACTCCAAAAAAAGAGGAAAGTGTCACTACCAGTATGATTGACTTCTTCATTTAAGTATAATTTGTTGCGTTTTATTCTTTGTTCTATTTATTAGAACGAAAAAAACGAAAGAAGTATCAATCGAAATTCTTAAAAACTGTTAAAGCCAATATTTAAGAGAGAATAGAAACTCTACAAAGTCTTAAGTAACTCAAAAGTCAACCGATCCAAGTTATTATAAGCAGCATTGGATAAAATGACAATTCCATATTCACTTTCGGGACGAATTACCATGGATGAAGTAAAGCCGGCAGTACGTCCATTGTGCCATAAAACTGGGGCTTGTTCATCAATTTTCAATAAATGCCATCCCAGGCCAATTGACATTTCATCGTTGACTTTAAAAGTGGGGTTTTGAGCCAGCCTTAATAGTTTGTTTTCAGTGTCAAAATGAGCTTGAATGAATTTTGCTAAATCCACAACGTTTGATTTTATTCCACCGGCAGCACTCATGCAAGAATGCCAGGTCCAATAAGGGATAACTTTTCCTTTTTCATTGTGCCCAGGAACAATTTGTATCGAATTGGAGTTGATAAAAGAGCTGGATAATCCCATTGGTCTAAAAATGAATTCTTCCAGGAGTTTGGCGTATTCTTTTTGCTCTATTTGTTCTAAAACACTGGCCAAAACTGCTGGCCCAAGATTCGAGTAAGCATAATGAGTTCCTGCTTTATTATCCAATTCTGAATCTGAATCAAAATAGGCCTTTATGTTTTCTTTGGTGTAATTTGAATAAGGATCGTTTAAATCAGTAACTGTTTCTGCGAAATTTCTTGGAACACGGGGTAGTCCAGAAGTATGATTAGCTAGTTGTTTTATGCGGATTTTCTTATTTAGTTTAAAAGGAAGGTATTTGTGAGCCTTATCATCTAAAGTTAGTTTATCTTCTAATACAGCTTTAGATAGTAGGAGAGAGGTGAAGACTTTTGTGATAGATCCAATTTCAAAAATGGAATCTTTGTTTTCAATTTCTCGAATATTATCTTCTTCTTTTATTATGCCATGAAATAAGATTTCATTTCCTTTTACTATGGCAATGGATAATTGTGAATTATTTGGATAATCAAAAGCGGTTTTATTTATCAGTTTCTTTTGCCCTTCATTCAATGAAAATTGACTCAAGCAAACAGTAGATAAAATTAGGGAGAATAATAAAAGTAAACCGTAAGATTTCATTTTGTAATGATACTAAAATCACTGAAGATAAAAAAGGGTCAATTTACCTCTTGAGGAAAGTTTCTTTTTGGTTTATAAGGTAATAGGTGTTGTGTTGTGTTGTGTTGTGTTGTGTTGTGTTGTGTTGTGTTGTGTTGTGTTGTGTTGTGTGAGGAAAGAGTAAGTTAGATTGTTACTGTTTGT
>JAKSBJ010000048.1 GCA_022361195.1 Flavobacteriales bacterium | reverse complement strand
TCTATTAAGCAAGCTTACCTTTCCCGTAAATTGGCCGAACAACGAGGCAATTATAGTAACCCTGATATTTTGAGCTTTTCTGATAGCGATGATCCTCATATTTTAATTAAAGATGTTTTTGGACTAAGTTCTTCGGAGAATTGGAAATATTATCATCAAACAGTTTCAAAAAATCATCCCGAAATTAAACGTTTCCAATCTCCACTTGTTTTTAAACCGGTTCAGATAAATGTACGTTGTTTCAAGGTTGGAATAAATTGTCGCTCAATACACGAAGACTACTTAGGATCCATTTTTGATGTCAGCCTTGGTAATCAAAAGGGGTTAAAACTAAAAGTTCCGGAAACGTTTTCATGGTCAGATTTTTGGGATTTCTATTTGGGAAACAAATCGAAAAAAATGCCAAAATTGAATGAGCGACTGGGAGGAATACCTGACGAGAAACGACAACCCGAATATAGCATTATAAAGCAAATAGAACAGACTTTAAAACGCCACGTTTCATGAAATACACAGCTATCACCTTAGGCCCTATTTACAAAACCATGCAACAGGCTAAAAGTACCAAAGCTTTTTGGGCCGCAAGTTATCTATTCTCATATCTGATGAAAAAGATTCTTGAGGAAATTGGGATGCCTGCAGAAAAATACGTTACTCCCTATTTTGAGGAGATTGATTTAAAGGATGATCATTTTCCAAAGGTGGGTTTATTTCATGATCGATTCATTTTAAAAGAAGCACTCAATATAAAACCGATAGCTGAAAAAGTACTGGAAAACTTCGCCTATAAAATGGCTAAAGATATAGGCAAAGATCCTGATAAGGTAAGGGATTATTGCAAGGCCTATTTCAATATTAATGTACTATCCGGAATTGAACTGGATGCTAAAGACTTAGAAAATTCAGTAATGCACGTAATGAATGATTTGCTGGATGTAACAGAATTAACCAACCGAATCAACCCTTATGAAAAAGAGAATTATTTGATTGATTTTTTGGAGAAAAAGCCATTGAAAGAGGAACCACATTCCAAGTATAATTTTTTACATCAAAAAGCATTTGAAAATCGTCATTTTCCGAGTACAGCAGAAATAGCCACAACAGAATTACATGAAGAACCTTTTTATGTTGAAGCACTCAATTTGATGAAGAAGGATGAAAAAGAAGGCCAAGTTACTTTTTATCAGCATTTGGAAATGGCTTTAAAAAAGACTGCGCAAAGTCGGTATCGAAAATACTTAAAGCATTATGCTATTGTAGAGGCAGATGGAGATAGTTTCGGAGATTTCATTAAGAAACTGTCTGAACTGGATAAGAAAAAAGAGAGAACGGGGAAAGAGAAGCTCTTATCTCGTTTTTCCAGAAACACCTTAAAGTTCAATCAGGAAGCTGCTGCTTTAATCAATAAGGGAATAGATCTATCAGATAACTCTGAAAACACAGGTCAAAAAACCATTCCCAAAATGAATGGATATGCCGTTTATGCCGGAGGAGACGATCTATTATTTTTTGCACCAGTGGCATGTTCGATGTACGATGAAAACGGAAAGTTCATTGGACAAAAAAGCATTTTTGATTTAATTGATGCAATTGATGTTTTGTTTGACAAATACTTTACAAATGATACTGTTTTCAAACCGATTTTTGAAGAAGAGAAAAAAAACCTAACTCCGGTAAGTATGTCTTACGGTATTGCGATTACTTATTACAAACACCCACTTATTGAAGCAAAAGATGCCAGCCATAATGCACTTGTGGAAGTGGCGAAAAAAACGCCGAAGAAAAAACCGGTAAAAAACCGATTGGCTTTACAATTTATCGGTCACAGCGGAGATGAATTTAATTTAAACCTGATTAAGAAAGGAGAAAAAAATGGAGCGTATAAGGCATTCAAAGCACTGTATCAAAGTAGCATTTCAAGTGAACTTTACCTGAATGGTGTTATACAAATTTTAGAGTCGAACGAAGCCACTTTTTTCGGAATTGGTAATCCCACTAAGCTGGAAAATATTCCTAAAAATAAACGGGAAGGATTACGTAACGAAAAGTGGGATGCTTTTTTCAAAGAAAATTTCAATGAATCTATCCACACAACAGGAAAAGACAAAGAGCTCATCCCTTTTCTGCAAAAACTCAAGGACCTCTTCAAAATTGTTTATACCGAAAATAATATTGAAGGCACACCATTGAAACATGAAGCGGAAGATAAGCCAACACAAAACGAAAAAAACTGGAGGTCAATATACAGTATGCTCAAATTCATTTCATTCATTAACAATCAGGACAACTAAAATGGCAGCAAAAAAATATTTGGTTAAACTCACGCCGCACGACAAATTTTTCTTTGGAGGTGAACGTACGTTTGGTCAGTCAAACAGCTCCAATTATCTGGTGCGCTCCAATGACTTTCCTCAGCAAACGGCCATTTTAGGTTTAATACGGTATCAATTATTACGTGAAAGTAACCTTTTTGATAAGACAGAAAACAAAATTCTAAAAAGTGAAAAAGACAATGTTTCAACTTTAATCGGAGGTGCAAGCTTTGATGTGAATAAGGCTTTCGAATTTGGCGCGATTCAATCACTGTCTCCCCTTTTTATTCTAAGAGAACAGGAAGGTAAACCTGCCTATTATTTCCCGGCAAACAATGAATATCAGCTTAACGAGAAAACAGAGGAAAGGGAATTTTTGGAGATTGAGAAAAAAGGAGGTACTTCCGACAAGGTATACACGCTCAGTAAGTATCAAGCAAAATACGGCTTGCATCCTTTTTATATTCAAAAAGAAAATTATGATGATTTTCTAAAACGAGATGACATTTTTGTTGAACATAAACAAACCGGTATCCGAAAAAATTACGATGGAAAAACTGAGAATGAAGCTTATTATATCCAGTATTTTAAAAAGTTTAAGAATAGCTTAAAAACGCAATTTTCATTTGCTTTTATTCTTGAGTTAGACGAGCACATTAATCCTGAAAAACTCAATCAACCTAAAGTAGTATTAGGTGGAGAGCAACAAACGTTTAAAATGGAATGTTTCGAAAATCCACCGGATTTAGATGAAATTATTCCAGACTATCAACCCTCACAACAGCTAAACAAAGTTGTACTTGTTTCAGATGCGTTTGTAAATGAAAAAGTAGAAATAGCGAACAAGTATGATTTTGCGATAACAGATACTGTTGATTTTCGGTTTTTAAAAACAACCGTAGAAACAACCGAAAATTATGCGGATATGGATAGGGAGGGAAATGAAAACTCCAAAAAAGTCACCAAAAGTGAAAAGTTTAGCCTTTATCGAAAAGGCAGTGTATTCTACGCAAATGATACAACACAAATAGAGGCTGTCTTTAAGAATAAAGAATTCTCAAATTTTAAAAACCTTGGTTATAATGAAATCAAGGTCGTTCCAAAAAAACAGAATAAGAATGGAAACAATAAATAGAGACGCATATTTAATAACCTGCATGACAAATGTACATGTGGGAAGCGGAAGTACCAACTTTGGAGTAATTGATAATCTGGTTCAGCGCGATTCCATATCAGAATTGCCTACCATTAACGCTTCCAGTTTAAAGGGTGCTTTACGGCAATTTTGTGATTTTCACTGGAAAAACGATGAAAATAAGCAGGACAAAATCAATTATATTTTTGGACCAGACACCTCTCGAAATGATAAAGACAGCCCGGGAATTGGTCATTATTCATTTTTTAATGCCGATTTATTGAGTCTTCCGGTTCGGAGTAATAAAAAGCCTTTCTACAGTGCTATCAGTCCTTACCTCATTGAACACATCAAGCAAAAAAGCAAATTATTTGGTCAGGAAATTACTTTACCAAAGTATGAAATTGGTTCAGACGATTCACCAAAAATAAATCGAGGGGAGAATGTTAAGTTGGAAGATTACAAAGCTGAAATAGATGAAACTTTGGCCGAAAATGATTGGTTAGGTAAGGACATTGCTTTATTCCCTGATGATATGCTTAAACGAATTGCTAAAAAACTACCTGTTATTGCCCGTAATAAATTGGAAAATGGCCTCAGTGAAAATCTTTGGTATGAAGAAATAGTGCCAAGAGAAAGCCGTTTTGTGTTTTTCATTCATAAAGAAGGAAAATATCAGAATGATTTTGATGAGTTAATTGAATCTGAACTATTACAAATTGGTGCCAATGCTTCTGTTGGTATGGGCTATGTGAAAATTAAAAAAATGAAAGCTGATGAGTGAAAAGATAAATCGCTTAATTCCCAAAGCTATGCTGGCCATAGAAACTTCGGGAATGATGAAAGCTAACCGGGTGGTACCCGCAGAATTCAAAGGTTATATCGCTAGTATGGCAGCCAGTATTATCCAAACCGGTTTGTTAACCAGTATCACATTTTATACCCGAGGAAGCCGAGATGATAAGGAGGGTACAGGAAAAGCTGAGGATACTAACAAGCTTTTAAAAGCCATCTATAAATTGATTAATCCCAATACAGAAGATGAGACAGATTCTCCTAATAACCTCTTGTTTTATGCCTTAGAAACCTGCAAAAATGAACCTACAGCTAATGAGGTTAAGATGGAGGATATCAATATTGATAAGTTGGTACTGCTAGAAGAAGAAATTCAGGATGCACTTTACGCCCTCAAACTGGCACTGCGCACATTTAAACTTGAAAAAACCGAATCATGAATACAAATGTTGGCTATCTATTTTACAAAGAATATTACCAAAGCCTTTCCTATCGGTTAAAGGACAACCAATATATTGCCGAATTTAATGGTAAAGACAACAATGAACGGCTTTTTGAACAGAAATTACCTATGGATGTAATAAAACAGAAAGAGCTTTATAATGACCGTATTCAAAACACAAGTATTCCGCTGCGAACCGTTTATCCGGGTTTATTGACCGGATCTGGTTATCAGCACGAAATTTTAGCCGGTGAAAAAGATGATAACAACACTCCTTATGTACAGGATGAACTCAAACTCGGTTTTTATTTTGACCATACAAGCGGCTTACCCATTTTAGCCGGTTCTTCAGTTAAAGGTGCATTGCGCAGTGCGTTTAAAGATAAAAAAGGCTATCTCATTGAATTATTGAATGAAATTTTAGAAGAAAATGATTCCTGGAGGCAAAACCATTTGAACAAAGAAAAAGTTTTGGAAGAACTGGAAAAAGCCATTTTCGAAATTACAGATGAGCGATGTATTTATGAGCGTGATATTTTTCTAGATGCCTTCCCCATTCAAACAGAAAATACTGAACGCCTGTTTTTGGGAAATGATTTTATTACGCCTCACGATCATCCGTTAAAATCACCTAATCCTGTTCAGTTTTTAAAGGTTCTACCACAGGTCACCTATTATTTTGATTTTAAACTTGTCGATACAACCATTCAATTAGAAAAAGGCGAAAACCTGCACTTATCGGTAGCTCAAAAAGAAAAATTATTTCAAAAAATTTTACTGGATTTTGGTATTGGGGCCAAAACCAATGTAGGATATGGACAATTTGAAGAGCTAGAAGCTGGCCAACCTGAGTTAAATGATATAACCATCGAGGATAAGATTAGCTGTAGAATAGATAGGATGGTTTTTAGAGAAAATGACAATAAATATCAAATTTACCTTATCCCGCAAGTTAGAGGATACATCAGTTTTCTGACCAAACTATCCAAACCCCTACCATCTATAAGGGTCAGCGAGCATATTTATAACCGATTGATTCCCCTAAAGAATAATGATGGATTTACTAACTGTACGGTAAAAAGAATCAATGATGACGGAAGAATAATTTTTAAAGACGAAATAGAATTTGAATAAAATGGAAGTAAAAATCCCAATAAAAACCATTCAATACCAGAATATACCGGTAAAAACACGCTATTTATTTTTAAAACATTTACAACGTAATGTACATGAATTTGCCCTTAATAGGCAAGATCAATTCCTGGCTACCGGAAATACGGCGGAGCATTTTCACAAAGACAAACAAAACAAAAGCAAGACACCGGTATTCATTCACAGTCTGAATTTAAACGGCTTTTTCACTTTGCGTGCCTATACGCAACCCGCTATTCAAACCCTGAATCAATATCAACAATTATTGCAAAAAGTAAAGCCTCTATGGACCGAGAACTGTATTGAAAGCATTGAAAATTGTCAGATTAAAGAAACAGAAAAACCGCAGGTTTACGAAAGTCAAAACTGGCTCCCCTATCGCGACTGTGTTGTAAAGAACGGTATTTTTTATGACAGAGAAAAAAACAAAATTGCCGATTTCGAAAATCGTATCAAAGGAAATGTTGGCAGTTTTTTACGCACTATTTTAGGTGAAAACCCCTCTCATGCCGAAGCGGCAAAACAAGCCGTAAAAATTTTGCAAATCACCGCTCAAAACCGAACCAACATTGCCCTTTTAACACAGGGAAAAGAAATTAAAAAACATCCGTTTAACATTCAAATCCGTATCAATTATCAATTGCCACGATTTTTTTCCCTTGGGCAAAATGTTGCCTTTGGAAATGGAGTATTTAAACGAATTCAATAATCCTCTAATTCGTTCCTTGACTTCTTGAATTTCTTTTACATAAATCATAACTTGAACCTTGAAAAAATGTTCCTTGATTTTACAGAAAACAGTGCAAAGATGATTGTATTCCTAACACAAATTATTTTTTAACGAATGCATAATAAGGCCTTGAGGCGAATTAAAAAACAGGCTAAAACGCCTATAAACATTGAAAATATTCAAATAATGGGGGTTTATGAGCACCTACGATTTGACCACGATTGAAACCCATAAATGTGGGGTACGATCTTTCTCGAAGAGGGTTTATGAGCACCTACGATTTGACCACGATTGAAACCCTGAGTGAATAAATCCGCTGTTTCTGTATTTGGTTTATGAGCACCTACGATCCGCGTTCAACGAAACTTTTGTGAAGTTGAATTGACCACGATTGAAACCACAGATTCCAAAGTCTTATCACTTCGATACGTAGTTTATGAGCACCTACGATTAACCTACGATTGAAACAATGGAGAGTAAAACTTTACTCCAGCTGTTAGATAGTTTATGAGCACCTACGATTGAAACGTTTGTGTATATACATGACCACAAGTTGTTGTTGTTCATGAGCACCTACGATTGAAACTTTTTAGG
>JAKSBJ010000049.1 GCA_022361195.1 Flavobacteriales bacterium | reverse complement strand
TTGATATCGTCAAAGTCAGTCACAAGGGCCAGTTCACCATTGGCGCCATCAAAGCTTTGGACCGACATTGGGGCATTCGGGTTGGGGTTGGCAAAACGCACCTGCGTGGGCGGGTTCTGAGCCGCCCAACGCACGGTTGGGCGATAGGCAAACATCTCAAGCCCTTCGGGCGGGCGGGCGCGATCGCGCGACAGGCTAACCCCTACCGAAAACCCGTTTCCGTCATTCCCGGCGCTGCCCTGCACATCGATCCGGAAATAGGCGCGATCGCCGATAACCTCACCCTGACGGGCGCGCAGAGCCGTCAGGTTCACCCAGCGACCATCGGTTTTCGGATCGCTGTCCCATGCGTTTTCCTTGATCAATTTGCCGGGGCCCGTCACAGGCTCGACCTCGGCCAATCGGGGTTCGCGTGCACCATCTGCCACAGGTTCGGGGCGGTCTGCGGCGCTAAAGGCCCCATCGCCGCCGAACAGGCGATAGGTGGTGATAGCATCCCATGATCCGCCTTTGGTGAAGTCATTGTTCCCGACGGTTTCCGGGTCAAAGATCCGCACATAAATCCGGTCTTTCAGATCGGCGGGCACGCTAAAGTATATCTGTTCGCGCCGGTCGGTGTCGCCTTCTCGGCTGGCCGCAGATTTCCCATAAACCACAAGCAGGCCCTGCTGGGCATCTGACGCCTGCGCGCGGGCAACGTCACCTTGGGGAACCAAGGCAAGGCCCAGCAGCGCGGCCATCCAGTTGCGTGCAATTGCCATACGTCTTCCTCCTTGCCCGGGTCCCCACGATCCGGGTTTCGTCAGTTAAATTCCGCGTTTCCGGCGTAATCTTCGATGATCAGTTCGATCAGCTCCAAGTCGCCCGGTTCGGGCGGAAGGCTGCCGCGACAGACACCACTTGCGCTGTCGCAGCGCAGGAAACCTTCGATTTCGTATCCATCAATTGCGATGACAAAGGGCGCCGCCTGACGCAGGCCGCTTTCGTCCTGAGCCACAACCTCCAGTTCAATCGGGCCGTTGGCGCCTTGCGGGCGGGACAGTTC
>JAKSBJ010000299.1 GCA_022361195.1 Flavobacteriales bacterium | reverse complement strand
GTGATTTGGAATCTGCGGGAGGATATGCAATTAAGATGGATGTAACGAATGAGGAGGAGGTACAGGCTGGAGTAGACAAAGTTATTGCTGAGCAAGGAAAAATAGATGTATTAGTGAATAATGCAGGTTATGCCGTTTACGGTCCCGTTGAGCATGTCTCAATGGAGGATGCCAAAAGACAGTTTGATGTAAACATTTTTGGTTTGGCATCCATCACCCAAAAAGTGATTCCACATATGCGAGCTAAAAAAACTGGAACCATCATCAACATCTCTTCCATTGGAGGAAAAATTCATACTCCCTTTGGTGCCTGGTACCACGCTACTAAGTTTGCTTTAGAAGGATGGAGTGATTGCTTGAGATTGGAATTGAAGGATTTTGGGATTGATGTAGTGGTGGTTGAACCAGGTGCGATAAAAACAGAGTTCATGAGTGTTATGTATCAACCTATGGTAGAGCGAGGTGCTGGAACAGCCTACGAAAGCTCTCTCAACTTTATGGCGCAAGCTGCGGCCTCTATGGAAGAGAATGGGCAAGGGTCTCCACCATCCGTAATCGCTGAAACCATCTCCAAAGCTGTCAAATCTGCGAAACCAAAAACCAGATATGCTTCGGGAGCTATGGCAAAAATGCTTTTGAGAATGAGAAGGTGGACATCGGACCGAACTTTTGACAAAATCATTATGAGTCAAATCAATAAGCTCAAAAAAAAGAATAAAGGTGCTACAACTACTGTTAATAGTTAGTACGTATATTTATGTTCATACATGAATAGTTTAGTTGGGCCTGACATCATTTGGTGTCAGGCTTTTTGCCTTCTTGTAAAAAAGGAGGAAAAATTGTAAGAAATAAATAAAAAAGACCCCTATTTTTGAGGGTAATACTTCCAAAAACAATTAATAGAAAGATGTTTTTAAAAAGACTTTTAGTAGCGGTTTTTATCCTATCCTCAGCAGCTTCCTTTTCGCAAGACTCTGATTTAGGAAATTGGTGGATTTACTTTGGAAACAAGAAGTTGGGAAAAAAATTCAACTTACACCATGAGGTACAATACCGTAATTATAATGCCATTGGAGATTTAGAGCAATTGCTTTTAAGAGCTGGTGTTGGGTATAATCTTACAGAGAATAATAACAACCTCCTTTTAGGATATGGATTTATTATTTCGCAGAATTATAATGCTGCAGGAGATAAAGATCAGGTTAACGAGCACAGAATCTATCAACAATACATCACCAAACAAAACTTTGGCCGATTTTACCTGTCTCACCGTTACCGATTAGAGGAACGTTGGGTTGAAGGGAATTTCCGCATGCGTTTTAGATACTTTTTAGCGGCAAAGTTAGCCTTGAATAAACCTAAATTGGAAAAAAACACCCTTTATCTTTCAGGTTATAATGAGTTGTTTATCAATCAGGAAGAGGGCAATTATTTTGACCGTAACCGTATTTATGGTGGACTAGGGTTTATGCTCAACAAAAACCTAAAGTTTGAGCTGGGATACATGAACCAGATTTTTGAAAATGGAAGTAGAGATCAGGTTAATGTAATTATGTCTGCTACTTTCTAAATTCAATTCCCTATGGCCCTCATAAAATCCTGTAGAG
>JAKSBJ010000063.1 GCA_022361195.1 Flavobacteriales bacterium | reverse complement strand
TCTTTTTTTGGTTTATCGTTGTTATCATTCAAATCTTTGATTTCAATTACTAAACCTGAAACATATGGACTTCCAATTGGACTTGTTACAAACTGACTTCTTGTAAATGGAACTTGATGTACAACTTTTAACAAATATTCCATAAATTGCTCTACAAATTGTTGAAATGAGTTGATTTTCAAATTTCTCGATTTTCTTGTTGACCACTCAGTATAAAACTGGTCATAATGGATCTCCATAAGGAGATGATAACTTTGATGAATGCTAGTCCACGCTCTTACAGGTTCAATATTTGCATAAGGTGTAGCAATAGTATCAATTTGACCTAATGTTCCAGCACGTATAATAAAATCTTTTAAATCTTCAAAAGCATCTACAACAAAATTAATAGCTAATAAAGTATCTGAAGATTTAAATTGTTTTAAAGCAGATTCAGTAGGATATATTGGTTCTGATTTACGATTTATTAATCCATAGAAAGGTTTTAAATACCAAAAGTTTTGTGATGGAATATCAGATGTAGGATAGATTTTTTCTTTATAATATAAACGTTCATAAAATAATTCATCAGTTTTAAGAGTTAAATCAGCTTCAGGAGCTTCCCCTCTACCAAATCTATTCCTAATTTCTTTTAAATCATTCACTTATTTATTCCATATGGATTATCAGATGGATTTGGTTTAGTCTCTGCTTCTGTATCAATTCCTGTTGGAGAATATGTACCAGGAGATGTCCAAATACATTCAATTATTGTTTCATAATTAGTTCCTTCAAAAGTTGTTTCAATTTCTGAAATCCAATAGTATCCACCTAATCCCAGAGCATTAACCAGTTTGACAGGAGATACTTTCTTACTAATAGTAGATGTATAAGGATTAATAAATACTTGCATACCTGGTTTAAAGATTCCATTTCCTTCCATATAGATATTTGCATTATATCGTTCTGAATGATGAGCTAAGTTGTTAATTCCTTCAAATTGTTCTAACAAAGCTTCACGACGGCCACGCGTTTCAATACGTCTAAATTGAATTCGACGAACAATTCCTCGATCATTTCCGTAGCTTAAATGATAAATTCCATCATTTTCATCTTCTTCTTTATTTCCAGTTCTATTACTATACTTTGGATCTAAAGCATAAATATAAACATAAGTAATTAAATCTTCTGGTTTTGGTCTTTCAACAGAAGCCTGAATTGCTTTTACCAATTCATCCATTTTTTCTTTACTATGAATAACACCATTTTCAAATCTAAAATCTTTGGGAGCATGAAAAATGATATAATTTCCTTGTAAAGTTACTCTAGTACTATCATTATTAGCACAATTTTGACCAGTAGCAGGTGCAATAATTTGACTCAAGATATCTTTGATAAAATTTTTGAGAGAATATGTAGTCCTTCCAGGTATAACAACATTTTGTGTCCACCATTTTACAAATAAATCTAAAGAAATAGGTAGATTAGATAGATTAAAAATCTCATTAGAAATATCACCTGCTCTACCCTGAGAAGGGGATTGAACAGGTCCTAAAATGAACTTAATATCGTCCAGACCAGAATTTTCATAAAATTCATCCAAAATAATATCAAATAAATCTCCTAGATAAAACCAAGAGATTCTAGTATAACCAGGACTAGCAGCTTCTTCTTGTTTTTCTAAGAAATCTTTTAAAGCTTCTATTTGTTGAGATTTTCGATCTTCTTTATCAGCTTCACCAGCAATTGTTGATAACTTTTTTGTTAATTCTTTTTTATTTGCTTCAGCTAGCGCTCCACTGATAGAAATATTATTTGAATTAAATGTTGTTAAATTAAACATTTCTGGATATAAGGTCCAACCTAGTTTTCTTAATTGATCAGGCGTTGCATTTGGGTGTAAATCTCTCAATCTAGCTAAGACTTTATCTTGACCCATTTGAAGAGCATTAAAAGTTAGTTCATTAATTTCCCAATGAAAAATTTTATTTTGGTTTATAAGAGAGTCAATTATTTTGTTTTGTTCAATAACTCGTATTCTATTATCAACATTAGAAAAAACAGCTGATGAAATTGCTCTAACGCCTATCATTATAGATTTAATAATTTCTTTGTTTTTTAAAGCTTGAGTAGAAGTAGAATCTATTTTTAGCTGATTACATAACTTTTCAACAGTTGTTAACGGAAAATCAGCCATTTTTTTTAAAAGACTATTACTTTTGGCTAGAAATATGTTGTCTGGTTTATCCAAGAAAGATGAAGTATTGGAACCTTCTCTTTTATCTTTAATTAAATCTCTTAATGCTTCATCAGATTTAAGATTAAAGTTAAGTACTCCTAGAGCTGGATCATTCATTATACTTTCAACACGAGCTTGATATTCACCTAAAATTCTAATTGAACCATCTTCTTGAAAATCAATTTCACTTTTAAGGAGATTTAGAATAAGAACTGCTCTTGTACTTTCAATTGCAGTTTTAAAATCTTTGAATTCTTGCAAATCTCGTAAATTTCTAGCATTATTGGGTACGCTCCATCCAACATGAGCATGTATTTCAATTTTATTAACATTTCTTAATGTATCAAAAATTGTTTCAAAACAATCAAAATCTTCTTTATTTGAATCATTTGCAAATTTATCAGAATAACTGATTAAATCCAAAATTGGAGGAGGTGGAGGTTCCTGTTCTGTCTTGCCAAATGGGAATTGTACTGAACCATCTGGACCACGTTCTTTATAGTTTATTAATATGGAATCTAGAGTATTACAATATAATTCAATTTTGGCAATAATAGTTGCTGGAACATGAGCTTGTTCATATCCGCCAGATTCTTTAAACGAGACGCTTTTAAGACCAACATCTGGAATACGTCCTAAACCTGTTGAAGTGATTCGATCAATATTGGCGGTATTATCAACTTTTTGTCTAGCTGCGGAATGAATCCTAAAAACAAATTCTTCTGACTTTTTTACTTTTTGTCCTTCTTTATA
>JAKSBJ010000050.1 GCA_022361195.1 Flavobacteriales bacterium | reverse complement strand
TTGAGGAAGGTCTTGAATATTTAACTGAGTTTGGTTGCCATTAGCTACTTCTTGCCCCATCACCAGTTGTCCAAGTTCATTAAACAATTCTACTCTAAAAGCCGAATCAAAATTGGTTTGAATATTCAAGTTATTTCTTGATGGGTTAGGGAAAACATTTACTGTATTGGTTGCATTCTCATCCAGTTTTGCTGCGGTATTCCAGATTCCCTTATCAGCATGAGGGTAAATCCACAAACGAATTCCAATTTCTTCGTTTGTTCGAACATTAGTTCCAAAGCTTGTACCATCAAAAGCCAAGTCCCATCCATTTCTGTCAGAGGTATGAACAATACCATCCTGCAAGCTATAAAACACACGATCAACATAACCGGTTCCCATTTCAATGGTTTTCATTTCCCCATTTACAGTAAACTTGCAAATACCACCTCCACCAGAGCCACTGAATTCATGAAAAATAACCACAGCTGTGTCTTCAGTTTCATCAATTAAATAATATGAACGATCTTCTTCTACTTCAAAACCAGAAGCACCAAAGTATTTCCAGTCATAACCAATAGTATTGATTTCTTCACTGTATTCAAGATCCGCCGGTACAACCAAATTAGTATCCATCTCAGCAACCTCCGCTACCAAAACATGCTTGTTAGATAAAACACCAGCTACTCCATAATGATCAACCGGACGGTTGTATCGTGTAAAAACAATATCCCAATCAGCTGTTGCAGGCTCAATATCATGATTTACATCCTCGTAATAAAAAGAAAAATGTCCAAAGTTTTTTCCTTCAAAATCGTCCTTGTCTACGATAATGGTTTGAGCATTACTTCCATCAATATCAGCATAATGAAACTTGAACATTCCATTTACCAATTCTTCCAGAAAAAACTGTTTGTATTCAAGACTTGGAGCCGGGAATTGGACAATATATAATGAATCTCCATATACATTGTGATCGTCTGGATTATAAACTCCCCAACTTAAATCGTAAGGATTAGAAGGGTCAATGGAAACGCTAAAAGCACCTCCCTCCCATTCTAAAACGGAGTTATGTAATTCTGGCCATGATTCGATCCCACTGATATCAAGTGGGGTTTGTGCCATTAACTGAGTGTTGCCCCCAAATAAAATGATAGCGGCAAAATTGAGTGTAAGTATATATTTTCTCATCGTTTTTTGGGGACGAAATTAGAGGGTGAGCTTTCTCCTCACAATACCTGAAAAGTGGTAATTTTAAATTTTAACTACCACAAAAAACGATTATGATTGTAAGGCTAATTTCAATTAAGCCCATCCCTCTAACATTCTAAAAAGTCAAAAAGCAACTTAGACTCAAGACATGAAAATGCCATAGCTTTGTAAAGATTCAAGGTCAAAATCTGATTGTAATTCTCCCTTCAAAGTAAGGGATCGAATTTTAGATGAATTTCCTTTGACCACCCTAATTTTAGTATGCTCAAAATTGAATACGGCATCGGCACTCTCAATGTCAAAAATGCGATTTAATTTTTGACAATAAGCACTTACATTGGTAGAAGCAATCTCCATAGCTTCAATTCCCAAAATTCCGTTAGGATGCACATCTGCATCATTTCCTGGGTATTTTAATGGAGAATAATCAGACATTATAAAAGGTAAATCCATATCCTTAAAAGCAAATAATTTCCAATTCAATTTTTGTCCTTTACTATCTTCCCTTTTCAATTTAAAAAGCTTGGAAACCTTATTATTTGTTTTGCACTTCTTGTGCATATAATCGATATCCGAATCATAAATGGAATAATCCAGAAAACGCGATTCTGATGAAGCATAATGTCCAATTCTACTGAAAAATATTCCCAAATTTTTTAAAACTTTCTTTTTTGATAGATACAAAAGCAGAGCAGGGAATTTAGATTGATCAACCAATTCAATAAAAGATTCATCTTGAAAGTAAATCAGTGCATGATGACAATTCTCTTTCGCATTACCATAAAAAACCTTAAATCCCATTTGCTGAAACTCCTGTACAGCTTTTTCGAGTTTATCAACCCGAATTAATACATGATCTAAACGATTCATAATAGCAAGTTAATCTTGTTCAACTTCTTCGTAGCGCTTATGCTTAAGTAAATGATAGCTCGAAACACTGAAGAAAATAATGAAAACGATATTACTCCACCCTCCTGCAAAAATCATCATAAATGGTTGAGGTAATAATTCCATTAATCCTGAAAACCAAAACAAGACAATAGGAGAAAAAAGTACCATCCACTTGGAATAATAGGTTTTATTGGTAAGAATTAAATAGGCAAGTGTAATGTACGCAATGGTACCTGGTATGAACATGATGCTAAAAGTCAAAATCGAATAACCTTCGGATATCTCTAACGCTTGAGTATGCCCCTGGGAAGACATAATTCCCAAAAAGGTGAAATGAGAATGAAATGCTCCACCAAAAACAATTCCGACACTTAAAATTCCAAAGACAATCCTGGCAAGCTTTTTATAAGTGGGTTTAATCGCTAAATACACTTGATAAAAACCAAAAACATACATACAAGCTGCAAAAGGTCCCAGAATTCCTCCCAAAAACAGTCTTGATTCAGAAATACCTCCCATAACATTCACCAATTCTTCCTCAAAATTGCTGATGGGTTCAGTTGTAAAATACAGGAGCATGTCTCCTGCAAACATTATCAATGCCCCTAAAACACCAATAATCCCGGCTAGTTTAATTTGTTTGTTCATTTTAATTATTTTTTAATAATGAACACCGTTCAATTTTGTTCAAAAAAAATATTTACGCCTTGAGGACAGCTTTCCAACCTGCTGTAGAAAAAGCAACATATTCTTTCATGAACGCCTCTATTTCCCCATGCGTAACATCCTCATGAGCAATAATTTCACCAATAATTGTAAACATCCAGGAGCATAATGTATGAATAAAAAATTCTGAAACCGAGGTATTTAAGTGAGGATACCTCTCCTTCATATTATCCAAAAACTCCAAGGAAACCCGGGTATAACTATCAGCGTAATCATCACGATAATTTTGCAATGAAGAACCGTACGAATGGAACAAAAGCAGCTTTAACTCATCTTTAAT
>JAKSBJ010000055.1 GCA_022361195.1 Flavobacteriales bacterium | reverse complement strand
TTATCAAACTCGGCCATAGTTTCTCTTGCATAAAGCATCAAATCAAAATACAAATCATCCGTATTTTTCAATTTGAGACTTCGCGTAATCAAATCATAAATTTGGTTCATTGCAACCTTAGCATTAATCGCAAATTGGACCGCATCCAAATATGTTTGAATAAACCCGTCATTTGAATTTGGAACATTCCCGGTGTATCCAAAATCAAAATCGTTGATATCAAATGGTAAAAACTGATTTTGTAAGTCCTGCAATTTACTTGCTAACTGAAAGATATTGTCATTGAACTCAGCAGTTGCTTCGGACATGGTTCTTTGTGGAGCATAAATTGGGCTTAAACGAGTTGTTTCAACAAATCTCCTACTTACAAACTCTCCTGTATCGCTAACTGCAGAAAATGGAGTACTAATTAAGCTCACCTGCCCTATTTGAGGTTGAGCAACTGATCCGAGGTTTCCGGAGTTTGATTGTGCAATTAGAGTAGATAAAAAGGTTGGAAATCCTTTGAGGCGAATTGCTCCTCCAGTGGAAGTTGCATAGCGATCAAAAAGATCTGACGTCATGCTTCGGATTCCTGTTGTCAATGAACCATATTCTGTTCGGATATCATCAAAATTGCAACGTTCTGTAATATCATCTAATGGCTCACCGGTTAAACGCAAGGTAATAATGTTGAATGGCAAGTCAAATAAATCCTGTAGCCGTTTCAGTTCAGCCGTTACATCAACATAATTTTGACGTATTGCCCCTTCAATTCTCAAGAAGTTATACTGATCGAGGTCGTAATACAAAGGCGTTACAACAGGCCCTTGATTATTTGTTTGTACAATGTCTTGATTTTGATAAGACAATGGTTTTAATCCTTTTGAAAACAAGAATTTCTCTGTATAAGTATAGTTCCAATTATTCTCAAGCGTTCCCAATCCATTTACGTCTGTATTGATGTTGTAATAATATGGTATTGCTCTAAGGCTAAGTGGATCTCTTTTTTCCTGACTTGGTGTAATAAATAATGGCACTCCTAAATCAGAAGGAGGAATAGGACGAACAGAGGGATTATTCACTGTATCCAAATCAAACTCCTGGGTCATAATCACCATTCTTTTATGTAACATGATAACCTTTTGAGCCAAATTAGATTGGTTATTAAAGGCTGGCGAAGACACCCATCCATGGCGGTATTTAGAAGGCTGATTTAGGGCTACTGGAATAGCTTCTCCCAACATTAAATGTTTTGGAAAGCATCCCATATCCATGCAGCACTCTGACATGAGTTCAAAAGCACAATCTCTAAACTCATTATAAGCCAAAATTAAATCTTTGATAAAATCATAGAAATACTGAATTCCTAAATAATTTGGTCCTGCGGAAGTAAGTCCATCCAAGAAACTTACCCACTCTCCTTTTGGTAATCCTGCAAAGGGGTTACTACCTGAATAAACTGGCCCCAAAAGCGCTGCAAAATCGGTATATGTTTGACGTAAGGCGTCAAATAGTTTACCAAACAAATCAGTTTGCCCTGTACTAAAATCACTGACAAACTGGTCTGCTCGAATTTGATTTACATAATTCTTTGAGAAATTGAAATAGTCATTACTCTCTTCTGAATCAGGATCAAACAATGCTCTTTGAAGACGGAATTCTGGTAAAGAATATTGATTACTATAAAGTGATGTTTGTGTACAGGTTCGAGCCAATACCTTATTCATATCAGCTTTTGTGATTAACAATTTGCGAATGTTAAACACTCGATCCATTCCTCGCTCATCACAACTTTGCCCAAGGCAAGATTTTAAATCAATATCTGAACACTCAAGGAACAAAAGCACAACTTTGTCATTCAGAAAATCAGCCGGATCGTTTAAAGGATTTGCTACTTCTCCGGGCAAAAGCTGAGCATCAGGAGTAATCATTTCATATAGCTCAACATCCTGCACTTTAGTTTGTGGATTCTCGAAGGGAGGATAACTCACTCCTGAAGGTAAATTGTACGTTTTGTAACGGTTTAAAACACAATCTGACAGCCCCATTAAATACCCCTCAGAGCTTACTCCCATTCCCTTAGAAATGGTAATTGTAGGCTGAGCTAACGTACCATCATAAGCCAATTCAAGTCCGCAAGTAATTCCGGTTCCAATAAGTTTAGCTCGTGTTAAACGATTTTGTTGATCCAAATAAGCTGTCAACTGATTAAGCTGAGAGCTGGTTAAGACTTGATTCCCTTCAAAAATGGGATATGAATTCAGTAATTGACTCATGTCTCTTAATATTAATTTGTTCCTATTTCAGTTTTATTTAAAATGATTGCATTATCTACCGTATTATCAATATTACAATCATGCAATGTCCCAGCTGGATAGATGCTTCTCAATCCATCAAGCACATCAATTAATTCGTTTAGCGCCTTAGAAAGTGTAAGCGGATTTTTGTGTTGTTTTGAGTTTTCGATTAACCACTTTTTGTAAACTTTTTCCAATTCAAACATCTGTTCGCAGTTCACCCAACAAATATTCGGTACCAAATGAGCCGGACATTCTAAGCGGAATGAACGATCAAAAAAGGTTCTAAAATCCTGATTGGCAAAACGTCCCTGCCAGGCCGGCATAACAACTGTCATGATGTATGAGTACGGATTGCTTAGCTTACAACTCATACATTCAGATAAAGTATTGATTGGCATTAATTGATCGCTAATCGATGTCTCTCTTGCTTTAAAGCTTATTTCGGTTGTTGGTATATCTGTTTCGACTAAGTCGTATTTCCCGTCATTTACACCATCTTCAGAATTGGAAATTGTTACTACAAAATCTTGAGCGATTTCATCCGTGCTAATGCCAGTTTCAACAGTCGTAGGATTTACAATTGAAGTAATTGGCATGCCGAATTGGTAGATAAACTCTCCAAAATTGGTAATTGTAGAAGATGGAATCCCTTCAAAGACTTTGATGTGAGTGTGCGTTCCATCAGATGAAGAAGAGAGTAACTTATAAGCTCCATCGTTAATTCCCGCAGTAGAACCCTGAATGTAAACTGTTTGCAAAACGAGCCCACTCAATTGGGACATGATGTCACCTAAGACTAAGAAGGAATTAGTAGACACCTCTACCCCGGTAACTGTAATTTTTCGCATAAAGCTCAAATCTCCCAAAGTGGTAATTGCTGTATCCAACTCTGTTGCCCCATTTGAGAAATCAATGAAGATGTTCTCATTATACTTAGGACGAAGTAAAATATGCTCAAGAATATGTAAACCTTCATGAGAGAAGAAGAGTTTTCGCAATAAACGGTTCATTTGTTCGACTGCAGCAATTTGTGCACCTCCTTGCACATAGATTTCACTACTGGTGTTTTGAACAACATAGTGGATATCCAGCAATTTCGTGTAGGATAAAGTTCCTGAAGTTGATGTTTCTGGATTCAATTGCTCCTCAACCGTTATGATGGTTATATCATCAAAAGGATCATAGTTTAAGTCTGTAGCAGTATAAGAACCATCATTGTTTATTGTTCCCGAAATTGAGAAACTGTCTCCGGTAAAGATTTTTCGCGATAAATCGGTCTCAACAATGAATTGTTTTAGAGCTGGAATAACATTATCAACTGCAAAATCTGCTTCACTAAATTCAACCTGACCATCAGCAATTAAACTTGGAATACTGCCATCAACAACAATTTTAATTTGTGCTCCTTGTGTCTCAGTACTCTGTACTGTGTAAGTTCCGTCATTTCCTGTAGAATTTACCACTTGAATTTCACTATCTGCAGGAGGATCAACACCATTGTGAAGCTCAATAGCTTCAGCTAAAGCCAAATTATAATCTATTTCTATAGCATTCACTGCCGGATCACCACATTTATCCGTAATGAAAAAACGATAATCTTCAATTTGATAATCGGTAAAGCCATAATTATTGGTATCTATTCCGCGCTGTGCAATGTCAAACAATAACTCTCGTTTATTTGTATTGACAAAGTCGATCAATTCTGTAGCAGATTGCTTATTGAACTTTAAATTTCCCAAAGGAAATGTCTCTGAAATCATGTCTGGGTCAAGCTCAATTATCGTTTCAACCTCAGTTGGACTAATCTCATTAAGGGCAATATCTTCCACTACATAATTTCCATCGTTTGTAGCTGAACCATCAATAGTAATTGGATCACCTGTCTGAATCCAAGGAGTTAAATCCCCTTTTATAATAATGATATTAGATGAAAGATCCATTGCCGAAATAGGCTCTGTGCTCTTACATTCTCCATAACCTTTTAAAGCCGTTTGAATAACAAAATCAAGACTTCCCAATGGATCAGTATTGACCAATGCAGGAGATCCATCTAATACAATATTGGTTACCAGATCATTCGCTTGTATAATGGATTCAGCAGATAAAATAGTATAAGTACCATCATTCCCTGCAGAACCACTAATATTTATGCTTGCTCCATTTGGTAGTTGAGAAGTATAGTTATTTGCAATTGTCAGTGTAAATGTTCCTGGGTCAACCGCTATAATTTCAACCGAAGCTGTTTTATTATCTGCTGCAACAAAAGAACCGGTTAAGAGCTTCTTGTTTAAATCGTCAAAAACAAATGGTTTTTCAAACAAATCAAACATCAGGTAATAAGTTGGTGCGTCTGTTACCATGTCAACCACAACAGGTTCTAAACAATTGAAGTAGCTTAGGATAGGACAACTCAAGTTGTTTCTGTTGGATTGAACGTTTTCATAAAACTCCGGGTTGAAAACTAACAAGGCATCATTTACATAAGTTGAAATATCTGGAAATGATGCAAAGGAATCACTCGTTGCCAATGAGGCATTATCACATTGAATTTTAATATAAAATGGCGTATTTCCGTTGTCTGTGGTAATGATATTACCCGAAGCATCTTCAATGACATATTTCTCAGGGCAAACTGCATTGACAATTAACTTCTCCAGTCCCAATTTGGCAGCATTCTCTGATTCATATTCGTTGATAGAAATCAAAGTTCCCGCTGCACCTAAATTGACGGTATAATTGTAGGTTGGATCTAAGAAATTAATCACAAAAGCTCCTGTATAAACCAGATCTGAAGGAGACTCGGGATTAATTCCGGTTAAAAGGGAAATTCGTTTTTCCAACCCTGAAACGTTATTGATATTCCAAATTTCACAGGGACTTTCGTAGTTGAAAGCTTTAAAACGATCTCCACTAATCGTTGGATAATCATCTAAAAACCTCAATTTATCTTCCAGGAGCTCATCTGGAGCTTTTTTACCATCCAAACGATAAACTAACAATGCATAATCTGTAAACTGCTCACTAAATCGGGCCATTAAATGATCCAAGAATCGATTTCTTCGTTCATCAAATAGCTCATCATTCTCCGTAATAGCTTGCAAATTTGCTGGATATTCAGCTGGATTATCTAATAAAGGCAATACATCTGGAACATATGGAATTAGACTTTGCGAAAAGTAAGTTTTATCAATAACAAAGTTTCCATTTGCGTCTCGTTCCCCATTCATGGAGAAAAGATTCTTTACATTATCCAATTGCGAAAGGTAATCTGCCAGCAATTGATCAAAGAACATTAAGAATCCTTTCAACTGTTTGGCCTGCGCCTTTCTCATTTCAGAAGCCGTTTCTGTCAACCCAGCCTCCCCTATTCCATATACCAATGGTAATTCACTCTGTACACTGACATAATCTTTGATGTCTTTGTAAGTACCTTGCGGAACAGCTAAATCCAATTCAATATTATGTAATTTTTGAGGGCGTTGATTTTTGATCATTTCCTCCAACAATGCATCCACTTCGGCCTCATTAGCAGAATAAGGCAATTGCTCTTTGAAAAAAGTAATCGCAGAACGATCTGTTGATAATCTTGGAACATAGTTTTTATCAAAAGCTAAATTCAAGCACCACTTAACACTTACAGAGGGAATATTATCTGTATTATCCAACGGAATATTGGCAATTTGAATGTTATTTATCGCCTCCACTTCAGGAATGTCCATGATAATCTGGATCAAGTCCGAAACGTGAATATTCTGTCTTCTACCAGCCGCTTCAAGCTCTTTAGGATCGATGAATCCATGCTCTAAACGAGGGCCTTCAAAAATTTCTTCTGTACTATACCCCTTTTCGTACATTTCAGCAAGGGTATAAAAGTTTACCTGAGAGGCCAGGAAATTTCCGATCTCAAAGTAAATTTTGGCCAATATATCTTCAATATCAGCATCAGTGGTAACAACAATATCCGCACAAAGGGCAATTTCCTCAACCTTTAAAGCATTGATTTGAAAAAAGTCCTCGCACAAATTGCGATTTGCCATGAGTTTCTTACGAACTTCAGCTACAATTTCCAATACCTTGCTGACTTTACGTTGATAGCGAATTAAGAAGTTATCAGTATTTGAAGGACCATAAATCAGTTCACTAATTTGAGCAACTATACACTCTGTATTTACAGGGACATTATTTCCTCCTTTTGTAATTGACAGCCAAATGGTTTTGTTAGGGTAAAGACCATATCCCTGAACCTTATACCCTGTTGGTAATTGATTAAAATCCAGTAGAATATTCTTCATACTGCTTTTAATTGCCTCGGTATCTTCCCAATCAATTGGATCATCCCAAGACGCAAACTCAACCTGAACATTGATGCTAAGACCACTTAATTCAGGATCTAAAGGTGGAAGCATCGACGAAGGAGGACAATCATAAACCTGAATGCGCTCTTCAATAGTATTCTCATTCAAATCCCCCAAATTTTCACAACGGTCAAATTCAAGCAGGATGTTATAAAGCACCTGAATATCTAGCTGTTGGGGATCAGATGGATCAACCGGACTATAAGCCAGTTTATCATTAAATTGATCTAAAAATACGGCCTTCTCGCTTTCGGTTGCTTTTTCAATCCACGCATTTTTAACTCCGGCAAATGGGCAATCCTGGTCTTCAGGATCATGGACTTCTACATCAATTAGCAATTTTCGGTAGTCATCAAAAGTTACTGGTGCGACAGGTAAAATTTCCCGAGCCGTATAGAAGTTCTTAATGTCTGTTTGTGGTCCTGCAGGATTTTCAGCCAAAATATCCGGAATAGAATAATTGGAACGGTATCCCAAATCGGTTATCGCATAGCTCAACACCTCCAATAGGGTTATTCCCGGATCACTTTCGTTATAGTCCGTCCAAATTTTTGAAGCCAACTGCTCAATATACTTTTGACCTTCTTTTCGAAGAAAGTCATATTGCATACTTTTTAGTTTAGGTGGACTATTTGATATTGTTATACTTTCCGCCATATCTTAGGCTTCGTTTAGTGTGTTAATTCTTTTTGTTTGTTTTGCTGACCATTCTTTGACTTTAAATCTTCAGTAGCCTGAGCTTGGACTTTCCCTATAAGTTCATTCACCTGATTGTAGGGGAATTGCCCTAAAGCCTTTAAAATCATATTTACTTCGGCCACACTCAATGTTAATTTTACCTCTTCCATGCTCTTCTTTTTAACCTAAAAATCCAATTGCCTGAAGTCGTTGTTCCAGCTCATTAATTCGTTCTCTCATATTCTCAATGATATCCATTGATTCATTATATCTTCTAGGAAGGTCTTCGTTATTAGCAGCTGTAAGGGGCGTTTCCTGGTAAATTTTAATGACTTCACCATTACCTCTCATGACATGCAGTGTTGGTACGTCTCCCAAATCCTGAGAATAAAGTTGTGTTGATGCCACCGCCGCAGTACCTGTAGGAACTGTTCCATTTTGTAAAGCCAAAACCCTTGATCCTCCTCGACCAACAACGGCAAGACCTGATGATAATTCACCAACAACAACATTTCCATTTAATACCCCTGCCAAATTACATTCCGGAGCTGACTGTCCAACAACCTCTGACACATACAAGCCTATATTCTTTGTATTATCTGAACCGCCCCAATCTCCTACACAACTTAAGTCCATGGCGATACGGTTTGAATCTTCTGAAGTACTGGTTGTGGTACTTTGATTAACAACACCCACAGCTGTATTTCCGGCTGCAGAAGTTTCGGTATCATTCACAGCCAAAGTCTCCTGAGGATTATCTGTCCCGATACCAACTCGAGGATCTTTAGCTGCGCTATAAAAGATTGCATTTTCAGGCCCTTGAACCCAAAAAGGAGCACTACCGTTTCCTCCGGTTAGCGAAACCCATTCAGTAGCTGTTCTACCTTGGAAATCGGTTCCATTCCAACGGATAGTACCTAAATTATCATTGGTAGTATTTCCCAATTTAATGGCTCCATTTACCTCTAATTTTTCTTCGGGAGTGAGTGTTCCCAATCCCATGGCAGCCTCATTGGTAACAATGGCTTTTAGACCTTCATCTATTTCACCATCACCATGAATAACGATATCTCCACCAAGATTTTGCAGGTGTAAATCAGATACCTCAAGACTTACAACATCACCAATTGTTTCACCTTCACGAGCTTGAATTCCTTGAAAGTCCATCACAATGTTATTCGTAATTGGTCCAACAACTGCAATTCCAGTTCCTTCAGCTAAGCTTATAATAGACTGAGCGTCCGCTACCGGGCGACTAACATGGAGTTTGGTATCTGGAATAGGTTCATTAATTCCTACGTTACCACCAGGTCGAATGAATAACCGTTCTTGATTTGGTTCATTTTCGAGAATAGATAATCCTCCATCTCTATCTGCTAAATTATCCTGCTGGTGTCCAATTGCCCATCCTTGATTACCAAGTGAAGCTGTATTTAATACTTTCAAACCAGCTAATCCTGCTGGAGTTGAAGTTTCAATTTGTAATTTTTGTTGAGGCTCAAAAGTTCCAATTCCAACATTACCTGTTGTTCCATTTAAAAACAGACGACTTTGCCCCCCTGCCGGAGTTTGCTGCTCAAAATTGAGTCCCGATTCTGCAGCTCCATCCGGTTGCATGTTTAATAACCAAGATGGAATACCTGTAGGCTCATGAAAACTGATAAGCGCATCAAAGGTTCCAGCCCCTTGAACTCCAAGTGGATATAAAGGTTCTTGAATACCTACTCCGAATCTTTTTTCATCCGTTCCGGGAACATCAAACACATAAACCCCATCATCCAGCCTGCTAATAAAAGAATCGATTAAATCACCAAATTGTGATTCAGTTGGCACGTCGCCGGCCTGGAAATACGTTTTTAATACATCTCTTGATTCTATTGCCATTTCTTTTCTTTTTAATATTGTTTATTGCACTTCAAAATCTCCATCGACACTCATATTACCGATTCCATTATTTCCAAATGGTTCACCATTTCCTACAATGAAATCATCACCTACAGCTCCTGATCCAACTCCTACGTTTGATTGATTAGAGTCTGAACCGCTATTTGTTTCATCGCATCCACATTCATTGTCGGCTGATGGTCGCTGAACAACATTATCATTACACTCACAATCATCGGTTTCTAACAAATGAATATCATGTTGTGTGACAGAGGTCAAAATGGATGCAGAAGTTGAAGCCACGGCTTCCTGAATATCTTTTTTAACTCCAGAGGCTGTAATTTGATCCATGGTAAAACAGCTTACATAATCCACATAGTCGAGTTCTTCAATAAAATTGACGATTACTGAAGCGTGAATTCTTCCTCCAAAAACAACTATTTTGTTTGATTCAAAAGCCCATGGAGCAAGAAATTCCTTAATATTCTCATTAATTAGGTGGAGGTAAAAACCAGGATCATAGCCCGGTAGAAGACGAACTTTAAAATGAACCACAATTTCTTCATAAAGTGGATTCTTAACAAAAAGCTCAGCACAAGGAGGGTTAATGTCTTTAATAAAACTTTGAATCTCACTTAAAGTCGCCAAACTTGTTTTTGGTTGTAGCGGATTTACGGCATTTTTATTCTGCAAATTCGATACAATGACCAGAGAAACATGTCCCGGTGAAATTTCATTGATATCATCAACAGAAATATAACGAGTATGATTGAGACACTTTACTTTGAAAATCTTAGGAAAAGCTTCCAGCACCAAATGTTCATAATCCCAAATCATTATAGCTCGATTTTTATGTCTCAAGCGTTCACTGACACGGGCATAGAATGAATCACTATCTTCTTTTTCTCTTCCTCCAAATGATGCATAAGGCTGAGTTACACCTTTAATCGCCGAATTACTATTCACTAAACCACTGATGGAATCAGCAGAAAGACTTTGTGCTAAATGAGTAGGATCATTTCCATTATCTTCAAAACGTGCTAAGGCAGCTTGTGCCTGAATGGAAATCATTTCACATATCGCTCCTGAGTTGTTTCCAACAGTTGCTCTTATCCAATGAAAGTCAGAAGGTAATAAGGTATTATTCGAAGATGCATTTTTAGGGACATTAAATTCAATGATTCCCGAGGTAATTAATCCATTGGTTGAATCACTTAAAATATCAGCATTCGCAAAATCATACCATTCATTTCCTGACAAATAACTCCAGTTTACTGTTTGTTGAGGAAGATCTGGGTTTGCACTCCCCTCCGCCACTTTAAACAATACTGATAAAGTTTGTGGTGGAACTAGATTTTCAACACCTATATAAAGCGTTCCTTCATTATTATAGAGAGGAATTAATGTAATATCAGGCGTTGTCTCTGAAATAAATGGATGCTCCTCTGCTATTCCAAAAGGCTCAACATGGAAAAATTGACTTTTTCTGAGTTTAAAAGCTTCTTCGTTATCAGTAGCTGGTGAGCTAATCAAGTCCAAAGAATCAGAAGAAACATAATTCAATGAAATTTCTGAAATCAACGGTGTATAAGGTTCATTCGGAAGTGGATATTCTTCTGGCGTATTTTGAGAAGCCTTAATTGCCTGTGTTGCAAAAGAAACCTGATAATCATTGTGTCCAAAATCGATGTGAGCCAGTTGCATTCGCACAAACCCTCGATTTGAAGAATTATCATATTTGCTTATCTCACCCAATTCGGGATCGGCTGGGACATTGCTTAAAGCTGAGTTATTGATTGTGATCAACCTAAAGTCATTCAGTTGTGTATTGGTGGCTGGATCAAACAATCTGGAATTGATGTTATTTTCAGGCACTAAAGTTTTCCATTCCCTGCCTTCCAGAATTGAAATTTCGGCTCTGAATTGTCCATTTCTACGCAGGACATTGTCACTTCCCATATAATACTCGTAGTAATCCAGAAAACCTCTTGGATCATCTGGTAAGCCTTTCCAGGTAATGTTAAGATCTAAAGAAGACAATTGTTTACTAAATACCTCTTGGCTCCCGATATAGAATGAAGACGTTAGAAGCGGTTTATTACCAAAAGGCATAAATGGTTTGGAAGCATCAAATTTTGATTGGTCATTTTGAACTATCAAATTCTTAACACCGTCAACATTTACCTGAATGGTTGCCTTTTGAATGATTAAATTCTTAAGCTTTTCATAAACGTAAGGAGAAGCACTGTCATCTGTATTCAACACGATTTTAGTTACTGGGGACGTTGTGTCGAAGGGTTCCAACAAAACCTCTTGATTGTAAGGTACAATAGCTTCCTGTCCTTCTGTCAAAGTCCGAACAATGGTAATTGTGTTTCCTCCGGAGACATAGGTTGTGTCTAAAGGTGCTTTAGTCGTTGTATTTAGAGGTTCAATCCAACCTTCTTCACCACTAAAAAGTACCTTAAAGGCATTGTTTAATTCAGCTGTTGTTAAACCAAACAAATTCTCAACAGTTAAAACAATACTCACACTTCGGTTTCCTTCTGCCATCCGTAGCAAAGGAGAGGCAAAAGCAAAACCAACTTGCGCCTGAGGGCGATCTGCGTCCAAATAAGAAGCAGTGGGGGTTGAAACCGAGCCAAAAGTTCTCCATTTCGGCTCTTCTGTTTCAATAGGCTCTCCTTCTCCATTTGCCGAATTAGCAATTGGAGAGGCATATAAGCGTCCGTCGTTATCTTTATTGTAAAAGAGTGCTTTAAAATTGGTTGTTAAAGCTTTATTAACCACCAAATTTTTCTCCGTATCATAGACGAGGTTTACTCCCGTTGCATCTTTCCCTGCATTTAAAGCAGTTCCTGCATCTACTAAATGAGAAGACACCTGTCTAGCTAATTCAAAAATGACAAAGACCTGATCCGGAACGGCTTCTCTTTCTTTTATTTGCAGCACATCCTTGTAGTAAAAATCAAGATGTCGCTGAGTTATGGTATTCAAATCTTCCTGAGCATATTTAAACAACTCAAGAAAGGCTATGAATAAAGCATAATGAGGTTGGGTTTTTTGATTGGTTTCATCAATCACCTGATTGGCAAAAAATGATTCCCAATCTCCATCAACCTGATTATTGTTATTATAATAATTGATCTCTTTGGTGAGACGGTTTGTAAAGTCAATCAAATCCTGCATGCTTCTTTCGTCCACAGACACATAAGAAGGCAGGAGTGCTTTTAACAAGCGTTGTTGTTGACTTGTTCTATCTCTTTCGAGCGTCACGATATTTTCACATTTTTCGATCATTCTGTAATAGACAAGTCAGTTCCTTCTTCAAGGAAGAATGGGTAAACAATATTATATCTGGTATTGGTGGAGATAACTGTAAAGTTGATAGTGATGTCAATTTTTCCATTCAAGGCATCATCATCATATTCAACAGAATCAAGGTTAACTCTTGGTTCGTGATAAACAATAGCTGTTCGGATTTGCTCTGTCAAATAAGTTTGAAAAGTGACATCTAAAGTTTGAAACACTTGTCGATCCAGATTACATCCATACTCTGGTAACATCACTCTTTCTCCGATGGTTGTAGACATCAGAATTTCAAGACTATTTTTAATGTCTTCTTCTGCTTCCAGCATTTTTACTTCATTACCTCCTTTGGTAAAGGTTGGAGGAAAAGCCCATCCTCTACCTAAAAACGCTTTGCTCGATTCAAGAAAATTATCTGACATAGTTTCTTTATTTATCCAATTTGTACTGTAGGTTCACCAACTGCTGATGCTGCTCCTGAAGCGGTCATATCCAATCCCGATCGGGCAGCAGGTTTTCCTCCAATAAGTACCGTTGTACTTCCCAAAATGATTGGGGATGGAGGGATGGTAGTTCCGGGAGGAGGTGTACAAATATCTCCCATTACTGCTGCTGGTAATCCTCCAATTAAAACATTGGAAACTCCAGGACCAACAATGGTTCCTCCCTGATTTGTTGTATCTAATATTTTTGCTGCTGATGGCATAATTTCTAGTTAATCTGTACAATGGACCCACTTATGGCTGTAGATCCACTTGAGTTAATTTCGGCACTTCCACTTCCTTCCGCTTTCAATTGAGCTTGTGCGGCCATTTCAATATTCACCCCATCTACCGTTACATCTCCCTTGGCAGTTTTAAGTGTGATATCTTTTGCGCTTTCAATCAAAATGCCGTCTTTGTTCATCTCGAACTTGTTTCCATTTTTATCTTCCATTAAGATTGAAGGTTCATCTTTTGCGGTAATCACAATTTTATTTTCTTCATCCTTGGTTGCAATGGTAACGGTCTCTTCATCATCATTGAAATGGACTTTTAGACCACTTTTGGTGAAGATTCCTTTTTCATAGTTTTCATCGTCATTCTCCACAGAAACTTCTGGTTCGGCATTTCCTGAACTGAAAAGTGCTCCGAGTACTATGGGTTGTCGAGGATCATCGTCTAGGAAACCAAGAACAACTTCGTCACCCACTTCTGGACGAAAGAAGACACCATGACCTTCTCCAGCATCGAGCGTTGTAACTCTGGCCCAAACACCTTCAGAATCATCATCGACCATTGGCATCTTTACCCGAATTCTGTGATTCCCTTCTGGGTCATCGCTATTCGAAATTCCGGTCACAATACCAATCATTAGACCTGTTACAGCAGGAAGAAGACCAGCCGCAGGTTTATCAACAATGTCGTCGTATTTTTCGTAGAACCATTCTTCACAATAACCAAACTGAACATCTGTAAACCAAGTTGATTCACCACTCATTTCGTGCCGAATACCTGACACATATGCAGGTCCATTATAACGTTCAGTAAACTTGGAAATGGTAATATTATCACCTGGATTTAACTTACTGGTTCCATCAACTTTCGCTCTTCCTCGAATTTTAGACATTCGGCTTCGTAGCATTTTAGAATAAGCCCATAATTCGAGCTCTACAGGATTAAGATTCCCTCCATGTTGCAGTAAGTACTCATCTAAACCTATTACATCCTCAGCTAAGGTATCTGGAGAAATATTTCCCTCGGTTTGGAAATTTTGAACTTCCGTAATTTCCTTTTCTTCTACTTTACGTTCAGAATAATCCCAACTTTTAGCGACAACATCACTGTACTCATTGCGAGCATCCATTTCTGCCTCAAAATTGTAAGTGTTTTCTCCAAAAACTAAGGCAAAGTTGCCCTGATTGAAGGTTACCTCTGGTGTAGTTATCGTTATCTTACCGTTATCAACCATCACTACTCTGGCAGAAGCTTCGGCGCGAGAAACTAAAAAGTCCCAATCCGTGCAGTAATACTGCACCATCTCGGTATGTGTCACCGTAAACTTCGCTGAATCAACCTGAAAACTAATTCCTTTAGAAGCATATGATCGTAGAATCTCTTCCAGAATATCGTCATCACTTTTATCCAGGAAATAAGCATTTTTTCGACCCACAGTCATACGAACAGCAGTATCTTTCACACAAATTTCTAGTAAGGTGCCTCTTTCGTTTTGAACAATTTTTTGACTAACAATTATTCCTTTGAAGAGTTCCTCCTGAACATCTACGCTTCCAGCCAAAAGTGTAACTTCTTTTCCAGGAACAAAATCATCACCATTTGTCAACTTATATTCCTGTTTAGCAATATCTCCATCGAGAATCACAATTTTGGCAAATGGAATTTTATTGATTTGTTTATCAATATGAAAACCATAAACCTGCACTCCATCCTGATTAATAGAGCCCTCCACTTTCAATGTGAATTCAGCCGTAGAAGGTGATATGGGAGTTTCAATTGCCATTTATTCAGGTAATGTTGTTAATGGTGGGAATAGTAATTCCATCCCAGGTTTTAGGTTTCTATAATTTGTTAATCCGTTTACTTCGGCAATTTTTGGATAGAGACTAGAATCTCCATACTGGCGAAAGCACAATAATGGCAATGTATCTCCTGCTACAACCGTGATTGATTTAGAGACGTCTGATGATTTCTTTTTAAGAATCTTCTTCCAAAGGTCAAGTTCTACATACTCATCAACAGAAATGCTCATTTTCGCTCTTAACGGTCGACCAGCATTGTCAAACATACTGTAAGTTACATTTGCCGTTTTAAGAACTCCGGTCATCACAAAAGTTCCCCAAACCAGCATCATGTAAAATGGTTGATGTTCATCACTGTCGATACCATAACCTAGCTTTAAAAAAGCTTGAATCTGAAGATCCACTGCATTAAGCCCGGGAGTCAACAAGCCAATATCTACCCCTGTACCTATAAGATTACTTGGTGAAGCGCTCGTTCCATCAAAAAAGAGATCAACCGAGACAGTCTTGGGAGATGTTCGGATGAATTTCTTTGAAATATCACCCGCTCCAGACAAAGGTTTATCTTCATGAACCACATTGTGATTCACTGTTAAAGAAGATGGATTATACATAGGAGTAAATGGAACTCCTACCCCAGGCAAACTCGCCTTAGGATAAAAGATAATTGTCATTTTTCCCAATTGTCCTTCTGCAATAGCCATTTATCTTTCTTTTTTATTGTTCATGATCTGAGAAAACATTTCGATAACGACCTGTTTATCCATGATCTCCTTTTCTTTTTTCTTCTTTGACTTACTCTTCTCGCCACCACCTTCAGCAATAGCTCTAATTACTACTTCTCTTATTTCAACTGGCATATACCTTGTTAATTAACCCTTCTAAAAAACTGATATGAAAATTCAATTGTCTCAGCTACTACGGAAGCTTTTTCAGCGTCAAAACTGTCGATGTTCCACTTGGTTGGCCAAGCGTTATAAAACTGCCAGGCTTGTAAAACTTCGTGCTCTTCGTTTAAAAGACTCACCGTAATGTTTCGGGGTTTGAACTTAAGATTCTCCAGAGCATCTTTGAACCAGGAGATTAATTCGGATCCGACCAACATTCCACGCTTTAAGACCAAATTCTCAAAAGAGGCTCTTTTGGGTAATCGGTGCGTGAATCGGTTTTCTCCTCCTTCCTCATAAGTTTCGGAATTTGGAACCGAAGCATTGAGTCCTGAAACACTCTGAAAGCCAATATCCGAGCCACTTGGAATTCCTTCAAAGTCAACTCTAAAATGAAAACCTACTGGTGGATAATACGTTGCCATCTGTCTTTATTAGCTATTATCAACCGTTAATCCTTCGTGACATAATTCAATAGACTCAACTGCCACTTCATTTCCTGTCGATTTTAAAGAAGGTCCCTGTACTTTACATGGCCATGCATCTTTCACATTCCAGGTTACTACAGGGTCGTGATCTTCATTCAATAAGCTAATCGTGATATCCCGACGTTCAACATCATTCAATTTAATGGTAGTTAACCATTGATAGAATTCGTTGTCGCCCTTCATGATTCCTCTTTTTAAGGTAATGTTGCTAAACTTGGGAATTCCCGGCATTTTAGTTACCTGATAATCCAAATAGCTTCCTTCGCGGTAATCAATTGCTTGAACATCGAAGTCCAAACCACTTACCTCTGTAAAACCTACGCGTGTTCCACCCCATTCTACTTGAAAGTGAAATACCGATAATGGATAGTTAATTGCCATAATAGTTTATGTTTTAATTGTTTTTTTGAATTATTAATTATTACTCCTGTACTTTATGCAAGAATTGTAAAATGATGAACTCAGCTGGCCTCACAGCTGCTAAACCAACCTCTACAATCATTCTTCCTTCAAGAATGTCTTGAGAAGTCATTGTGGTTCCTAAACCTACTCTAACAAAGAAGGCTTCTTCGGTAGTTGCACCCGCCAAAGCTCCGTCTCTCCAAAGGTTGGTTAGGAAGTTATCAATCATTCCTTTCACCTTTAACCATGTATTTGCCGTGTTTGGCTCAAAAACAACAAACTGAGTTGCTTCCTGAATGGACTCTTCAACAAAAATGAAGAGACGACGAACATTGATATACCGCCACTCATTATCATTTCCTGCTAGGGTTCTAGCTCCCCAAACGAGTGTCCCACGTCCAGTAAAAGCTCTTAAAGCATTAATAGATTTACCGCTGGTAGCATCGACATTTAGACCATCTTGTTCACTATTTGTGATTTTCAATGAAGGACCTACAATATCTCTAACACTAACATTTGCAGGAGCTTTCCAAACTCCCCTTTCACGATCAACACGGGCATAAATACCGGCCATCGCTCCAGAAGGATTAAGTGTAATTCTTTCAGCATTGATTTGCTCCATGATTGAAGCATATACAGCTGGATTGTTTTGTTGGAGGTAATCCATATTTCCGGCAACGTAAATGTCACTTTCAGTGTTTAGCACATTTACCATGGCTGTTATTGCTCCTTCAATAGCCGACAATAAATCATTCAATGCTGAAATCAATGCTGCAGCATTTGCCGAAGTTTGATTTCCTGAACCTGTAAAATCACTTGCTGCTGAGGCTGCTGCGACAGATTGAGTGGTTTTAATTGTACCAAAAACTGCCTGAACTGGAGTTATAAAAGCAGTTCTTACATTAGGAGCAGTATCAGCATTGTCTACTTCATCATTGGCTGCAATGGTTAATGTTTCGCACATATCCGCATCATCCTCTGTCAAAGTTTGTTGAGCTATTAGTGCGTAATTGATTGCTTCTTTGGTTATTTCTAAAGCCGAATAAGCATAATTCATAAAGTCGATAGTTGTTCCTAAATCGGTTGGAACAGCACTATCTTCTTCATAACTAGCAATAGCCAAGGTTGTTTGATTAATTCCGTAATTCAAACTTGTATCGAGATACGGATAATAAGCAGCTCCATATTTCAGGTTATCACTCCCAACCATCCCTCTAAAAGCAGCAGCATCTGAGCTTACATTTCCTGTATCTAGAACATCCATGATTGTGAATCGATCTTTCAATAATTCACATTGTTCAAGTGCATCATCATTTATTGACTCAATATCTGATGACGTTAAAGACAGCACATCAGGATAAAGCAATAATGTTGGTTCATCAACCTTTGATACTGCAGCTAAACCATCTTCAAAATCCTTTTTTACAAGACCTGCTCCACCAGTTGTAACCGTTGAATAAAGCCCAATTGGTACAATCCAGCAAGGACCTCCTCCATTTGCAAAATACATTTGTACGTTATAGTAAAGTCTGAAATTTGAATCAGCTCCTTTAGCAACAGTTATCGTTCTTTCAGTTGGTGCCGGTGTTGTTTGATCTGAAATATCAATTGTGTAAAGATGTCCTTGAGGACCTCCAAACATTTCTTCATATTCCAGCATCGAAGTAATTCTTGTAGGAGTAAATAAGGGTATTCCTACACCATTATTTTGTGCTTTTTGGGTATAACCTATAAAAGCGGGAATTGCAGTTGCCACACCAGCAATTGAAGCTGGTAAAAGGGGAATCTCCTGAATATAAACTCCCGGCGTTTGTGGATTAAGTGCCATAATTTTCTTTTTTATTTAATTATCAAATAAGTTTATTTAGGATTCCTGAAGTTTATGTGAAAAACGCAGGATGATGAATTCCGCTGGACGCACAGCAGCCATACCAATTTCAACGATCATTCTACCTTCCAAAATATCCTGAGAAGTCATTGTTGATCCTAAACCGACATTTACAAAGAAGGCATCTTGAGGCGTTGCACCAGCTAAGCCTCCATCTCTCCAAAGGTTTGTTAAGAAGCTACTGACCATTGATTGAACTCTTGTCCAGGTAGTAGAAGTATTTGGTTCAAATACAACAAATTGAGTTGCTTTACTTACAGATTCTTCAACAAAAAGGAATAATCTCCGAACATTGATGTATCGCCATTCATTATCATTACCAGCTAAAGTTCTTGCTCCCCACACAAGATTTCCTCTTCCCTGAAAAGATCTTATTGCATTAATCGACTTTCCTGAAACAGAATCCACGTTCAAATCTCCTTGTTCTGCATCATCAATTTGGATTGCAGGTTCTACCACAGAAAACAAACCAACGTTAGCAGGAGCTTTCCAAACTCCTCTTTGATCGTCTACTCGACCATAAATCCCAGCCATAGACGCTGAAGGATAGAGCAAAACTGTTTGTTTAGTTAGCTCCGTTAAAATATTGTTATACAACAAAGTATCGGCAGTTCTAACTTCATCTAAATCATCCTCATCTAAAACCGGTGAAGTTCTTTGATCATTAATTGTAACGGATGTACCACTGTACTTATAAGCAATAGAAGTCAACAATCCAGGATAATATGAAGCTCCATATTTTAAGTTCTCAGATCCAACATCAGTATTTCTAAATGCTGTGGCATCCTGCAAAGGAGTATTCGCTCCGACATGAACAACATCTAAAATGGCAAAACGATCCTCCATCTTAGCGCAATGAGAAAGTAAAAGATCATATACATCTTTTCTTTGCCCACTTGTTGTTAGGAACACTGACTCTGGTGCTAATACCAATGTAATTTCATCGATTTGTTCCATTTTTGGAATACCAGTTTCCAAATTTGTTTTAGTTATTGGATCTGGATAATTTCCTACTGATGTTATATAGCATGTTCCACCACCGTTGGCGTAAAACATTTGTAATTGATAATACAGTATATAATTCTTCTGTGCATCGTCAGTTGTGCGATCGATAGTAATTACCGGATTATTCTGAGGATCATTCAAAGTGACTTCAAAATCTTCTACATGAGCTCCTCCAAAAATTTCTTCGTACTCCAACATGGAAGTAATTCGGACAGGAGTGTTTGATACATCTGTCCCATCAGGCAATTCAGCCTTTTCTGTATAGCCAACAAAACCCGGTATGGAAGTTGGCACCGGTGCTACTGACGGAGCAATCGTTTGGATTTCTTCTATGAAAACACCGGGTGTTTTAAATGTTGCCATAATATTCTTTTTTGTTTATGTTTTATACTGTTATATAAATGACCGATTGGCTAAAATCGGTTCCGTTTGCACTAACTATTAATAATGGAGGATTGGATAGACCTTCCACAATGATGGTTTCTGAATCGCCTGGGTTCTTGACAAATCGAAAATCTTTATTGGGTAGTTCTGAATAAGGAATTTCAGAATTAGAAGTAAATACAGCAGTAGCTATACCATTTGTTTCTTCATTATCGCCTCTATTAAAGAGGTAAGTACCAGAATCATCAACCACTCCTAAATCGTCTCCGATAGATACTGTGTTGGTCTTTAAAACCATTTTGTAAATCCAATCCGTTTCCCGGCGGCTAAAGATGGCTTGATAGGTTCTGGTATCTGGAAAATCAGCCGAATCAACAACATGAACCTTGAGAATTCCAAAAACATTCTGCCCTACCAACTGATTGTCGATATACACTCTTTTGCTTTGGGAATCTGAACCATTCACGGTTGTTGTAAAGGTGTATAAACCTGCAGGTAGCCCATTAAAATCAATGGGGTATTGAAAAATTCCATTTTCATTTGCCTTTACAGTATTTGGATCTGGTTCTGTTGGTGTTACGTCCTCCCCTTTTTCATTGGTAATTGTGATTTCCCCATTATCTGCCGGAACGCCACCCGTTTGAGGAAATTGATAAGTAAAGACAGCGGGCCTTAATAAATCAATAATCTCATAATCCAGTGCTGAATCTGTTTGCGCGGCATTATGATAATAAATTAGATTTCCAGCTTCAAAAGTTTGGCTACTGGTATTTAAGTCTGTAATATTTTCAAAGCTTTCTTTATTCTTGAGAACCATTGCAAAGGTCAGGTCAAAGTCTCCAAAAGGCAAAAAAGGATCATCGCTTCCATTTTCGCTTCGATACATTACTCTGAATCCCGTATTGTCTACTTTAAAGAGCAGACGGTTATCCTTGAGCAAAGAAGTTGTACCAGAAAGCGGCACAATATCAAAGTCCTTACTGATACCATTGGTATAGAAGTCATGTTCGATTTTTGTATTAAATAACCTTTTAAACTCTGCCATTTCTTATAAACTGTTTCCTTGAATGTCCACAATGGATAAGGGTTGATTTTGGTTTTGAAGCACTTTTTCCTGGTAAGTCACCAACCTCACTCTGTAAAGCACAGATGGAAGGTATTTTGCTCCTAAAATGCTCCAGAAGTTGTATTGTTGCTCAAAAGAGTAAGAATACAATTCCACAATTAGCTTTTGGAGTGATGGGTCCATTAGAGGAGAATTATCTGCCGTGAAGACATATTTCCCTTGAAAGAATCCTATGATGTTGGACAATTGTTTAAGTCCTTCGTTGTAATTATTATCTCCATCGCCATCTACGTATCTGGCACAGAAGAGAACATATAAATTGAGTTTGATATTTGGATTATACTGCTCAATTTCACCGGCTTCATTGCGATGTAGAAATTCCTGATCTTTAAAGACCTTTTCTTCTTCAATGTTAATGAGGGACATTCCGATTTTATTATTGGGAATAGCCCATTCACCATTTTCTTTGGCAACATTGCTCAACACAATAAAATCATCAGCCGGCGCAACCGTTTCATTCACGAGCTCCAGATGTGTTTCCACTTCTCCTTTTAAAAATTCTAGTGCTTTATCAATCATTTGATCTCTTTATGATGCTTTGATGATTTTGATTCTAATTCTTCGAATAATTGCTTGTCTTTCATCACCTGTGGTTACTCTTGCAAAATCTATTCGAATGGAATGTTTTCCTCCGGTAAAACTTTGGGCATTAAAACCTGAAAAACTGGTAAAGTCCTCGTTGCTACCATAGCGTGGTTGCACTTCAGAAATTATATCTTTATCTACCACAACTCTTGCCGCTACTGTCATTGTACCAGAAGGAGATTGCTTTGCCATTTCAAAGTACCATTCCAGGATATAGTGAGCTTTTTCAGGTGGAACAAATGAAAAGCTGAATGCAGTTCTGAATTCAGGAGCTAATGATGCCGTGCGACGTTCTTTTTCTCCTGCCTGATATTCAACTAAGGTTAGTGAAGTTCCCTTTGCCAATTGCTCCAGAGCATCCTGTACATTCGTAGCTGTGATATTCCCAGTTGGTGTTACTGGAATATCAATAGCTTCTGTATCGGACGGTAAAAAGTCATCTTCACTCACTCCACTGTCCTGAATATTTCCAGCACCGTTTAAAGAAGCAAAGTTGTTGGCGGTAGCACCACTTACTTTATCAGCTTTATCGGCAAGTCTTTCACTAATTTTTTCTCCCGACCATACTCTGTTAGGAGCAGAAGATGAATCATCAAAATTGATAGCTAGATTAATAAAATTCTCATCATCATCTTCTGAGATTACAATTGACTCATCCGAATTTTGAATTCGTTTAAACATGAGTGTGGTTCCGTCTTTCTCCTTAAAAACACCTGCTCCGTCTCCTGCAATATTTTCAGCATCGGTGACCATGTCGGTATTATCCACTTTCTCCCAAGAAGTTCCATTATGAATAGCCCAATCTCCCACTTCCCAGGATGTAATTCCATCTAGGTCAGTACCACCTGCTACTCCAACAACGTAATAATCTCCTGAACTAACGGCAGTTGTTAAAAGATCCGGAACATTTGTATCCGCATTCCAACTCCCTCTATAATTTAAACCTCCTTCTACAGCTCCCGCAATTTTTTCCCAGGCTCCAGGATCAAAGGTTCCTGTGGTATTAGCTGTACATTGGTAAATTACCGAATTGTGGATTACAGATTCTCCAACCGTATAGGCTCTAGCAGAATCATAGACTCTAAGACCTAGAATGTTTTGATCCTCTAATAGATTTAAACTCGAATCTATTAAAGCTCCAAATTGATCCTCTGTTGGTCTATCTCCGGTTTCGTAAAAACTCTTTAATGTTGGTCGATTCAGTATTGGCATGAAATCAAAATTTTAGTCGAACAAACTTGTTTTGTTCAGCGATACCAATCAAAGAATTTTGAGGTCCGCTCCTGATAAATATACGCGACCCTCTTATTAAAATTGTTAGGGTTTTTTTTGAAAAAAACTAGGGAAAACCCTAGTTTTTGAAGCTCAATTTCCCGACCTAGAAAGGATCGACAAATGAGTTTAAAAAAACGTTAAAACTCACTTATTCACAGATAAATACGTCTATACACCTAACCAACTAAGTGTATAAACCTACCTATTTTTCAATGATTAAATGGACGATTTAAAGCTTAATGAATTTCTACTGGTAAATTCAATAATCAAGACCAATTTCGATGACCCAAATTTCAGATTTTAGTGATTCGAGATTCGTTTAGACAATCTTATTTTCAATCGCCTTTTTTCATATCAAAGTAGCCGAATTGATTTAAGCTTATTAGCTGTGAACTATTGAAAAACAATTTTATGATAAAATGCCCCTTGAACTGACTGGAACATTAGGAAATAGATTCCCTTTTCACCTTTGAGTTCAATTTCTAACTCCTCATTTTTTAATGAATAAGTGTTGAGAATCTTTCCTCTGGAGTCCGTTAAATAAACTTCATAGTCATGGTTTGCAGTTGACGTTATTTTGAACTTACCTTTTGTTGGATTTGGGTAGATATTTACTCCCAGAACTTTCCAATTAGATAATCCAATTGTACTAATCACAGTACATTCCGAAGTATCAATACAATCACCATCCGTAATTTCGACAGCATAGTTTCCATTCTCGGATGGAGTAAATGCCTGATTTGTTTCACCATCGATTGGACTATAGCCATCATTACAATCAAGCCATTGATAGCTCAACCCACTAGCATTGGCGATAATAGTCGGTTCTGTATAAGTAACAGACACATCCGCTTCTACCATCGTCAAATCAAGCGTTATAATACTATCACAACCTCCAACTTCAGTTAAAGTAAACGTTGCAGTATTGTTATCTGTTAAATAGGTATTACCATCAATCCAGGTATAAGGATTACAGGCTGTTACCACATCCGTCCCATAAAATACTGATGAACAAGCCATTTTATGTACAAAGCAATCTTTATTGTCAATTGCTGAAAATATATCCATTCCAGATCCTGGATCAAAATCAGCATCATCGTCAAAACTACCCGTAGTAAAGACACTACCTCCTGGCCCAAGGCATATGTTAGTTCCTTCATCGTAAAAGTCACCTCCAAAGGTTTTAGCCCATAAATAATTTCCTCCTTCATCTAACTTTAAGACAAATACATCATACCCTCCAACACTAACAAATTCTGCTACTTCAGGTCCCGGATCAAAATCAACTAATAAAGCAAAAGAACCTGTTAAATAAATATTTCTTTCCTCATCCAAAACAAGCTTATTCCCTCTATCTATTGAACTACCTCCGAATGTGTTTGCCCAAACTAATTCTCCATCAGCATTATATTTAACTAAGAAAATATCGAGTATTCCTGATGCTGTAAACTCTGCCAAAACTGAAGATGGATCAAAATCAACCGTTCCTTGAAAATCCCCGGTGGCAATTATATTTCCTATTTCATCAATTGCCACTCCCACACCTTCATCATTATTGATGTCTCCTATCGAGTTGACCCACTGAAACTCTCCATCCATATTCAAACTCAACACAAAAATATCTCTTGAACCATTTGATGTGAGTTCGTAAACTTCTGGCCCAGAATCAAAATCGACCGTACTATAAAAACCTCCTGAAATTCCAATATTCCCCTCTGAATTAACATCAATTGCTAAGGCACTTTCTCCTAAAACACCACCGAAGGTTTTAGCCCAAATATAATTCCCAGAAGCATCTAGCTTTAAAACGAATGCATCGAAATTTCCATTGGAAATAAAAGAAGCCACTGAAGCTCCCGGATCTAAATCTGTAGTCCCATCAAAACGTCCACAAACATATATATATCCATCAGCCCCTTCTTTAATACCATATCCTTGATCTTCACCAGAACCTCCAGTAGTTTTAACCCAAAGCAAATTCCCGTCAGAATCTATTTTTTGAATAAAAATATCATCATAGCCTGCCGAGGTGATATTGAGTGTGGCAGGACCAGGATCAAAATCAATAGTTTCATAAAATGCCCCAGTTATTAAAATATCACCCAAAGCAGTAGTTGTTATTGATCGGGCAACATCATTTCCTGTGTTTCCTAATTTATAACCCCATTCATATTCCCCATCAGCATTCAATTTAACAACGAAAATATCTCTGAGTCCAGAAGAAGTTACTTCATCTATACCTGGTCCCGGATCCAAATCAATGGTTCCAAAAAATTCACCTGCTACATAGCTATTTCCTTCATCATCCGTGGTAATGGACCGGCCAATTTCAGAGTCACTCCCTCCTAATTGTTGAGTCCATTCATAGCCAATCCCCTGAGCAAAGGGCACTTTAACGGCTAAAAAGAATAAGAAACAAATTGTAAGTACTTTCTTCACGAATTTTCTCTTCACAAAACAACACTATTCAATAAACCTAATCTTTCTCTAAATAAAGATCAATTTGAAACTCTCCAGATGAGTTAAATTGCTGAAGTTTTAGATTAGACTTAGTTAATTCAGTAACTGCCCAAGTTTCATCATCCCAAGAATCAGAATAAAACTCTAATGTTTTCCCATCATCAGACACCTTATAAGAATCATAATCAATAGTAGTCACTACACCATCAATTAAATCAGTAATAACCCAAACAGCCTTACATCCATTCCCACTTTTTAATTTACAATCCTCAAAAGTCATGGTCATTGCATCTTCTCCTGCTACTATATCATCAGAAGCGCCTCCTTCTTCAACATCTGTCCAAATGTAGTTTGTCGCCTTCCAGCTACCTTCTAGTTTATTTACGGCTTTTTGATTTTTATCACAACTTAGTACGAAAAATGCTAACCCCAATATTATTAATAAGCCCGTCTGTTTCATTTGTTTAGTTTTAAATTTCAAACTTAAACAATTATTCTGCCAGCACATTACAATTTTCATAAATTAACACTGTTTTACAAAAGCTTATCTTCAGCACCATGAATGCAAACACAAAAGATCATTTTTCAAACCTCCTTAAAGCTTTAAAAGTTGAGAAACGTGAAGAAATTGAACATTACGCTTCTTTAACCTCTCAGGCCGATTACGCCCAACGAATTATTGAAGGAATTACTCTTTATCCTATTGAATTTTTAGATCGGAATTATAATGATTTTGGAGAGCAGTTGATTCACATTAAATGTTCTGAACAACAAGAAGGTGGAGCTTTTAAAGTTGGCAAAAGTGTAGAAATTTTCAATGCTGATGGAGAAAATGCACAGGGTCAGGTGACCTTCTTTCAAAATCAATTGCTAACGATAAAATGTAGTGATGATCAAATTGAAGATTGGATAAAAAAAGGAAAAGTTGGAATTAATGCGCTCGCCGATACTAAAACCTACGATTCCCTTGAATTAGCATTAGACGGACTCCTGAAAAGTGAGAAAAAGGGATTGGTTGAACAGTTCTACGAAACAAATAATGCAGATACTATTTCTCATCACTTTAAATCGAGTGAATTAAATGAATCACAGAACGTTGCTGTAAATACCATTCTTAGCAGTAACCCTATAAGCATTGTTCATGGCCCTCCTGGTACTGGAAAAACAACCACATTGGTAGCGGCCATTGAAGAACTGGCAAAACAGAATAAAAAAATATTAGTTTGTGCACCATCTAATACAGCTGTAGATCATCTTTGTCGAAAATTAATTACCAAAAAGGTAGAGACTGTTAGAATTGGAAATGAAAGCAAAATTGATGAAGATATACTCCCAGTGTATTTGGACCAAAAGATAAGAGAAGATGCCTCTTTCAAGCTGGTTAAGCAATTAAAAAACCAATCAGATGAAGTACGAAAAAAGGCCTTTAAGTTCAAGCGCAATTTTGGAAAAGAAGAGTATCAGGAGCGTAAACGTTTAAAGCAGGAATTAAGTGCTTTACGATCAGACATCCGGAAAATTCAAAAGGACATTACCCAAACCATTCTGGAAAATGCAACGGTTATTTGCGGAACATTTTTCTCAATACAACAATTCAATCTTCCATTTGAGCAATATGATTATTTGTTCATTGATGAGACTGGACAAGCATTGGAGCCTTCTATATGGAGTGTGAGTCATTTAGCAGATAAAATGGTTTTATGCGGTGATGACTGGCAATTGCCTCCTACCGTAAAATCTGTTGAAGCCCAAAAGTTAGGTTTACATAAATCCATTTTAGAAAAAGCACGAGAAATAGAATTTCCGATGTGTTTGTTGAACGTTCAGTATCGGATGAATGAACTAATCATGGCTTTTTCCAATGAGCAGTTTTACCACAACCAATTGCAAGCCCATGAATCTGTTGCCAAATGGAGCATAAAAGGAAATTTGTATGCTGTTGTGGAGTTCATTGATACTGCAGGATGTGGATACGAAGAAGAAAAGAATGAAAATTCGGGTGGAATTCGGAATTCAGGTGAAGTGGGGATTTTACAAAAGGTCGTAGAAGAGTATTCAGATGTATCGATAGGAATTATTACCCCTTATCGTTATCAACTGGAAGAAATAAGAAGTGCTTTGGAAAAGTATGATGCCAATACAATAGACAGTTTCCAAGGACAAGAAAGAGAAGTTATTTTAATCTCCTTAGTTCGGAGTAACGAAAATGGCGAAATCGGTTTTTTAAACGATTATAGACGAATGAATGTAGCCATGACAAGAGCCAAAAAGAAGTTGGTTGTCATTGGAGATTCGGCCACTATTGGGTTAGATAAGTTTTACGGAGATTTCATTGATTTTGTAGAGCAAAATGGCAGTTATCGGTCAGGATGGGAATTTATGTAAAGAGGAAGTTATATCTAGGGAAGATTAGCGTTAATCAACAGAAGACTGTTGTGCATTGTGAATCATTTGAGCCATTACCATTTCAATTGTATGCATCATTTGAATGATCCGTTGTGCGGAATCTTCCTGTCCCTCTTTATAATGTGCAAATCCTAGGCGTTGATTCCTCCACATGGTCAATGCAATATCCTTACTTTTAGCGGTATAAGGATGTGGACGTTCATCCTCCTCCTCGCGAAGTGGAGCATGATTATAAATCAAACTTGGATCTTGTAATTTTTGGCTCGAAAATGGACTATCTGCTCCAACCCTCATATCCGTTCTATGTTCATGATGTTCGCCTTTATCTGGCGACATAAAAGCTGGTTCTGAGACTGCACATCTAGTACAAGTATACTTCAATAAAAGCTTACCTTCATGAAGAACTCCCTCAAAAGGTACTGACAAAAAGATATCTTCTGGCTTGGAATACATTTGATAAATGGCGGTCATAATTGCTGGTTCCGCACAATTACTTGGCATCCAATTTTCTAACATACCAATTGTATTCTTTTGGGCTTGAGAAATCAATGATTCAGGAACATCCGTTACATCTTCCTTTATTTTATTTGATCGATACTCTGGTGTCTGTAAAAAGTATAACTGAGACTGCATTGATGGAGGTTTAATCCCTAATCGTTTCATACTTCCTACATATTCCTGCAAAGAACCAGCTGTATACGCATGACCTAAAGTTGTTTCACTTGGTTTCGGTAAGCCCATGTTCTCATAACTGCTTTCCTCTTTTTCTTTCTGTGTTTTTGGGCTATTCTCTTCATAAGGATCAATCCCTGAGGCACCAAAAAATGGACGATAGGTAGTCCCTTTTGCTGTTGGAGCCTCTTTGATGTACATAATACAAATACACCCTATTCGTGAATTAGGTAACATCCCTAACTTCGGTTTCTTTTTAGTTCCTGCATTCCCTTGGTAAAGCCCGTGATCCGTCAATAAATCATCAGCATGATGTCGTAGCAATGTGTGCGTTCTAGCTTCATCCCCAGGCTTTACCGTTAAAGATTTTTCTTTTGGAAAAACACCTGCTAATCTCATATCTGCGGGGAGGAGAGTGATTCCTTTTTCAATAAGAGGCAAATATTTTTTGTCAATATTCAAATAAACAGCAATATTTTTCTCAAACTCTTTTTTGTCCTTCTCAAACTTTTTTTGAGCCTTTTTGATATCAGCTTTTAGCTTCTTTTGACGCTCCTCAATTTTTTTATCTAGCTCCGGTTTTTCCCGTGCCGCTTTCCTAATAAATTTTTCTCTATACCCCTTAGTGGCCCTTGGCCTGAACTTAGTCAGGCTTGCATGATCTGCCTTCCAGCCTGCAATATCTTTTGCTGATTTACTTTTTAATAGTTTTATGTCTGTTTCTAATTTCTTTTTTTCCTGCTTTAAACGAATTGGCCATTGTTTAACGATGGTGACGTAATTAATCTTGTAAGCATACATTTTCTTCATTCGGTTTATTTCCTTCTTCATTCGACTATAATCTGAAAATGGATTATCCGGATCTGGTACAAGTCGGTTAAAACGAGCCTCCAAAGTTGCTATATACTCAAGATCTTCTTTTAAATTATTATCAACGTCTTTAACGATTAGTTTTAAATCATCATCCAAACTCTTTGCTCCAATTCCTTCAAAAGAAGGCCGACTATCATTTTCTATTTCCACAACATGCATTGGGTTTAAGTCATTTTCTTCAGCACTTTCTTTTATCCCTTTTACCCGATCCATAAAATCCGTTACAGCTGTGTCATTTGTAAACAGACCTATGATTTCTTCAACAGAAAGTTTCCCCAACATTTTCATCCCCAAAGGATTTTCATGCAGACTAACTAAAATATCCTGAAATTGTTCCAAATGACCATGTGTAATTTGAGGTTCCTGAAGAATATGAATGATCTTGTCCACACTAATTTGACCGCTACTCCACATTAACCAAATCAATCCACTCAAGCGTTGAATTTCCTTACTCCCAATTTTTTTCTGCAGTACTGTTCTTATCTGAGAAGGTATTTCATGTTCTTTCAGCGTTTCATTAGCTTCAATTTCTCCACGCTTATTGGCCAGAATTTCGTTGGTAAGATGTTCAACAACTGACTTTTCATTTTGCTGTACCCTATCTCTTCCACTAGTTAATGAAAGGTCAACACTCCTAACCGATTTATCCAATTCTTCTTCATCAATGAACTGTCCTGTATTATATTGGATTTTGTCCTTAACCTCGCTCAGAGAAACATAATCCCCTAATTCTTTAAAGGATTTCATGGGGTCATTATCAACCCTTAAAACTCGTTGAAGAACAGCCTTTCCATTTAACTTATACTGGTGAACCGTCATTTGACTACTCAGCGGTTGATGGCTCTGAACAAGGACATTTTTATCTCCCTGAACTGAATTTGGAAGAGCAGATTCTGCCTTGAGTTGCATCGCTTTTGCCCCCATCACATCCGCTTCTTTTTCTAATACGGGATCGTCATTAACATTGACTTTACTTTTTAGCTGTTTGATGGGTTTAACCCTTCCTTGTTTTTGTTGAACAACATGCCAAGCTTCATGCGCTAAGTGTTTTTCTTGCCCTGCAGTAACATGGATGTCCGTACCTTGTGCGTAAGCATGTGCATTAAGTTGAGCTGGTTTTGATGAATTGTAATGGACCTTAACATCGTCCATCGAATAGCCCGATAAATTTTCTATTCCAGATTTTAGTTGATTGGGAAGACCAGTACCGTTTGCTTTTTTTTGAATGGTTTCACCATATTTTTTTAAAGCTGATTGAGCTCCGGAAATGGGCCTATTATCCTGTAATTGGATAGCTTCTTTACCTACATTTTCAGCTTCAGACTTATCTGTAGAATCTTTTTTTTGATATGATTGTTGTGCATTTTCCAACATCAATCCTATTAACCCTCTGGAAGAGGTGTATAGTCCTTATTTGCTCCTCCAATTTCAACTACTCTACTTTCAGCTTTCATTTCTGGAAGTTTATCGATATAGCTCTTTAACGCTACTTTCAAATCAAAACTAGGCTT
>JAKSBJ010000052.1 GCA_022361195.1 Flavobacteriales bacterium | reverse complement strand
TGAGGCAAACTGACAGATTGAGGTAATCAGTCAGATTTTAATATTTTCCTTTCAATCGTTGCTGGAGAAATCCCAAACTCCTCCGACAATGTCTCAATCACATCATCCCACCGAATCCGCTGTTCATTATACAACTCATTGCAACGTTCACGCACTTTTTCATAGCGTTTCTGCGTATTTCTTTTCCGTACAATATCACTTTGTCTTACCTGCTTCACTTTCATATCTGTGGATTCTGTTCCTTCAATTCTTCTCAACTTTCTGTTACATAAAAATACCGGAACAGCCGGGCTTCTATCAAATTCACCCTTCCGTTCCGGTACATTTTTTTCCTCATTCCTGAAAGAAACTCTCACCTTTCTCAAATCCCCCAGAACATAGGAGATTCAAAGTCAGGATCATCCCCCGGATCAAGCTCTTCCATATCCTGGTCCAGCTCATGCCGGTCCTTTGTCGGGAGCTCAACCGCAAGTTTGCCGGTCCGGATGTCTTCCAGCTCTTGCATGGTAGAAACATAATTGAGCATCACGGCATCCGGAATGCTCTCATCAGTTTTGCTATACAGTTGATGAAGTACCATGCTTACCACCCATTCGGCCAGCGGAAGACCACTCTTGCTCATTTGCGGACTGAACAGCCCGTCCGTTTCATACAACTCCTGGAGGTGGCAGTCTATTATAGAAAAGGCGATCGCCTCTTCATCAATCCGTACTTCTTCCTTACTCAGCAGGTCATGCCTGAGCAGGCGACTCAAAGTGCCTTTGTCGATTCTCTTTGTGTAGTGTTTCCTTGTGATTAGATCGTTCATTTCTCTGTCGGTTTTGATATCATTTCTAATTGTCTGCATCAAAACTGGAGATCAAAAAGTGGGTTTTCAGGCCATTCAGGCCCATTGGGGTAGCTTTTGTACCCAGTCGTTCAAATTGCCGCACCATTGGGTAACCACCCGTTTTACAGCTCAGGTCAGCCCCGCATATTTGAAACATCATTGATTGAAAAAC
>JAKSBJ010000314.1 GCA_022361195.1 Flavobacteriales bacterium | reverse complement strand
GAGACAAACCAAGGGTAATCGGACCGAAGCTGCCAAGTTACTTGGAATCAGCCGACGCACCCTGCACCGCAAGATGTCTCGTTTTAATATCAGCTAGCCAAGAATCAATGCCATCCATACAGGAACTCATTCATAAATTCGAAGTCGGTGAAGGCACCAAGTCCATCACCAAACTAGCCATATTGCTGGCATTTGTCACCTTGGTGATCGCTTACAATATCCGTGAGTATCGCAATTTTGCTTCCCCGGAAGCCATGGAGGTTGCTCAGTTGGCGCGCAATATATCCGAAGGGAAGGGTTTTACCACCCACAGTATCCGGCCACTCAGTCTTGCGATGGTGGGTGAGCAGCGATCCGAGATCCAGGAAGATCCGGTCATGCTCAAGCAGCCCCATCCCGATCTCTCTCATCCGCCCCTCTATCCCTATCTGCTGAGCTTGTGGATGAAAGTTTTGCCTTTTGATTACGATATCCCTTCCCAGCGGTCGGAAAGTTTCCGCAGGTATCAGCCCGAGGTGCTGATCGGTTTTCTCAATCAGGGATTGTTCATCCTGAGTGGCATCCTGGTTTTTTGGGTGTCGCGCCGCCTTTTCGACAGTGCGGTGGCATGGATGACCACTGCTGTTTTCTTTGGTTCGGATGTTTATTGGAGATTCAGTGTCTCCGGACTGTCCACCATGCTGTCGCTGCTTTTATTTTTGATCCTGGTGGCCTGCCTCGTATCCATGGAGCGGGCGTCTCGAGCCAATCTGGATCCTGAGCCGGAGGAAGAAGAAGAGGGCCTCGAAGCAGGGGAGGCGGCAGCCGATCATCCCAAACCCCGATCCTTCGCATGGTATCTCGGCCTGGCCGCCGTAGGAGGTTTGGCGCTCGGTTTGGGGAGTTTGACGCGTTATTCTTTCCTCTGGTTGTTGATCCCAACCCTGCTCTTTACGCTCTTATTCATTAAGGCGCAACGTATTCCTGTGGCGCTGACCATGCTGATCGTTTCATTGGTCCTGGTCGGCCCCTGGCTTGGGCGCAATCTCCAGGTCGGAGGCACCTTGTTCGGCATTAATTCCTACCATTTGGTCATGGATACGTCGGATTTTCCTGACGACCGCCTGGAAAGAACCCTCACGGCTGATGTGAACACGCCGGACTTTAGTGCCTTGGTGCGCAAGCTCTTGGTGAATGCGCCAGAAATTGTGACCGAGCAACTGCCCACTCTAGGTGGGAGTTGGATGTCCATGTTCTTTTTTGTGGGCCTCATGATTCCATTCAGCAACCCCGGATTGAAACACCTGCGATTTTTTGCGGTCACCAGCCTGATTCTCATGATCCTGGTCCAGGCTCTGGGGCGCACCTATGTGAGCGATTTGAGTCCGTTAATCAACGGGCAGAACCACTTGGTGCTGCTGGCGCCCCTG
>JAKSBJ010000186.1 GCA_022361195.1 Flavobacteriales bacterium | reverse complement strand
TCCCCAAATCGCACATAATCGTTCTCAACCCGATACATAGATTCAGCTTGACTGAAACGATCGTAGTTTGACTCATCAGATACATGTTGCATGATGAGCAAGGCCATGGCAATACATAGCCCCAGTCCCAGCAGGTTCAGCGAGGCATAACCCCAGTGCCTTCTGAAATTCCGAAAAGCACTCTTAAAAAAGCTCAGCAATAAGCCATGAGAACGCTGCTGACCTTCAACAACCGGACGGTAAAATCTGATGGCACTTAATGTATCGAGACAATACCTGAACCTGGCAATAAACAAACCCTGCTTTTCAACCCGCCAGTCAAATACTTCCTGCAAGTCTCCCCGTACTTCTTCCCGGTAATCTTCCCTACAGAAAATTTTAAGTAGCCAGTCGGCAAACCCGGGAGTTTTATGATTCTTTGACATCCTGCTCTTCTTAGGTTAAAGAATTCTTGTACTTACTCTCTGCGCAGTAATTTGACAGGGCTGATCCGGGAAGCAGCGATGGTTTTAACACTCACACTGGCAAGACTGACCAACAAAATGGCCAGGCCAGGCCCGAAAATAAACAAGAGACCAGGACTGATTCTATAAGGAAAAGCATTCAGCCAGTCTTCCAAAGCCCAAAGAGAAAGCGGGGTGGCAATCAGGGAGGCCAACACAATCAGGAGTACAAAGTCTCTGTTGAGATGACCTTCAATCGTCATAGCCCTGGCACCCAGTACTTTTCTGATGCCAATCTCCTTACTGCGGGATAGGGTGATAAAGGAAGACAGGCTATAAAGGCCTATGGCTGCAATCAGTATGGCTATTAAAGCGAAGAAGCCAAAAGATCTGCCAAAGCGCTGTTCCTGTTCATAGTTCTTTACAAAGTGGTTGTCAAGATAGAAGTACTCAAAGGGATTGCCCGGAAAAACAGAAGTAAACACCTCTTCCATCTGGGCCAGGTTCGCCTCTGTGGTTCCTCCTTCCAACTTGATCAGGTAATAATCCAGCCCCCTGTCACGGGTTCTCATCATCATGGGTACCACTTCGGTTTTAAGGCTGGTATGATGGTAGTCTGCGATAACACCAATAATAGTAACCCACTCATCCCCCTCACACAAACGCTTACTGATAGCCTCTTCGGGATCGGAAAGTCCCAGGGCCGCCACTGCTGATTCATTAAGAATAACAGATT
>JAKSBJ010000379.1 GCA_022361195.1 Flavobacteriales bacterium | reverse complement strand
GTATTATGATGTGAACTTTGGTTTGGCTTCGGGACCACTGCTTAAGTTATCATTTACAGTAAAGGAACAGGTGGTAACATCGTTTAATGACACGACCAATTTAGGTGAAATTACAGTGAATGCTCCGGCGGGGAATTTGCCGTATAAATATTTGATCAGTCTGGATGGTCCATTACCAAGTCTGGATACTATTTGGACAGCAATTAAGGACTCAATACCGGTTGATAGTTCCACTTTTTATCATGGAGATTTTCAAACTCAAAATTTTACTTTCTCAAATCTTCCACCAGAGCGATATTATATAGGGGTTTATGATAATAGTGGGACTAAAATTCAAGATGTTGAAACCATTATTGGCCCTGAAGTAAGTTTGGTTGACGTGAATCAATTAGAAATTACCAATCAAAGACTTCAAGTACAAAATAGTTTTCAAAATGGAAGCGCTGTTATTAATGGTATTATCTACAAGTATGCTGATGGTGGATTTGAATTTGAAGTAGATGAGCTTGGTGATTTTGTAATTGGCTTTAATAACTTAAATGATGCAAGGGCTTCTTTAACCTCTGATTTTGAATTTGGCTTTGAAGTTCATTCCAATGGTTTACTAGAAGCTTTTAATCATGATTCAATTATTTTCCGTGACACCATAGCTGTTGGGGAGAAACTCAGATTGTCGAAAAATGCAAAATCTATTTCTTACTATTATGAAGACCGTCTTTTGGAAAAAGTTCCTATCTATTCTGAATACGATTTTGATTACAGAATAGATGTATTATTTAAAAGTTCGATAGGAGCCACTGTAGGAATGGTGAAATTAGATGACTTTGCCAAACCTTTTCGCCCAATCAAAACCATAGTGGATGGTACAGAATGTGAACAGGATAACGGAAGTATTTCAATTGTTCCTATTACCTGGACATATATATCTGGAGGAGCCGGAAGTGGAACATACAATATAATTGATTTAAATACAGGACTGTCTGTTGCTTCAGGACCCGTTACAACAACCAGTTTTTCAGTCCCGCTTCCCATAGGAGAATACAAAGTTGAATATAGTTGGAGTAATGGTACCGTATCTCTGAACTGGTTTGATTTAGTGGATATAGGACAAGCCATTTACTGGAATTTATGGGATGAATACTTTACGGCTGTTGGAGGAACTGTCAATACAATAACAACCAATAATTATAGTGAAATAGCTCAAGCCTTAAGTCAAAATATGCTTTTGAGTGGAGAAGAGGGATGGTCAACTCACAATGTTGGGATTAAAAAATATGTGCCAAAATATGGTGCTCCCTCTCTCTTTGCAGGAGCTCTTTATGCAAAGATCAGTTGGGTAGATGAAGATAATGAAACTGTCTTGACCCTAAATGTTCATAATCTGGGAGGTGGAATACTAAATAAGTACTATTGGGTATCTGATGATGCAGGTGATATGGTAGGTACCTTATCTAATACCTACTTAAATGGTATTTATAAAATTGAATTAGATGATTCGGATTTTGAGGTTTCATTTAATGGAGATTCCCCTTTTGCTGTCATGGCAGAGCCAACCCCAAGTGATTATCAGGTCCATGCTAAAGCATTTAATGCGTATATCCATGATTCCTATGCCTCCTTTTGTCATGGATTGACAAATTCAACGGATTGTGGTCACTTAGATTATGAGTTAGATGGGAATTATTATGTGACTAATAATGGGAAGTTCTGCTTTGTTTACAACGAAGAGTATAATGATCCAAATATTGAATTCAATATCTATAATCAAACACACACTTTAGTTGCAACTCAGGACGATTATGATCTTCCAGCATTAATCATGGGTGAAAACCGTGTCATCCTGGACTTAACCAGCACTGGACATTGTATTGGACAAGGCTTCTTTGTACTAGAAGTCATTAATGACAAAAAAGAGAAATTCTATCTCCGCTTTTACAGTGATTATAGTCTTTGTTCGACTCCATCTACATCCGGAGGAGGAAGTAGTTTTTAAGTAATTATCAAATCAATCATAAATGAAAAAAGTAAACACACTATCCCTTTTAATCAATGTGGCATGCCTGACAATTGTGCTTTACATCGCTTTTCGGGACACTCCCGATAAAACAGCGTTCTTTTCAAGCTCTATTGTTTATAACGAATTTGATTATAAAAAAGAATTGGAAAAAGATCTTGAACAGGTCCAAAACAAAGCCATTTCTGCTCTCGATAGTTTAAAACTGGACCTTCAAATGACAGCTGAATATTTGAACTCTATTGAACCTTCACAGGATCAAATAATCGGTTATCAGATTAAGGAGCAAAACTTCTACGAGTTACAGAAAAAACTAGATGAAGAAATATTCCTTAAGCGACAAGAATATGCTGATTTGATTTGGGGACGAATTAATGAATACGTGCAGGAATATGGAGAAGAAAATGGTTATTCCTACATCTATGGGGCTACAGGTAATGGAGCTCTAATGTATGGTGCCGAAAGCGAAAACATAACTGAAGATATTTTAGCTCATGTTAATCAAAGATATGCTGGTGAATAGGTCTATATTAATTGGGGTATTGCTCTTGGGTTTATTTGGTTTTTCATGTAAAAAGGAACTGAATAGGGAAGAATACAGTGCTTATGTTTCGGATCCTGAAAATGGTTTGAGAAAAGATCAAACTGTGGGGGATTTTGAATTATCAGCAATGTATGAACCTGCCGATTTAATTATCGCCAAACGGGATATAAAAGATGCTAAAGAGTGGAAAAGTGAATATGAAACCTTTGAGCATTTTCAATTTAGAATAAAGCTAAAAGAAGGTGGAAACATTTTGATGTATCACGAGACAGCTCAAAAAAATGAAGTGAGTCGGATTAACCACTTTAGTTTTGAAGCGAAAGAGGATTTCATGATTCTGTCTGGTCAAGATACTAGTAAATGTAAGTTGGCCATTTATTCTCGTAATTACAATTTACAACCCACCATTGATCTCACTCTCACTTTTGATAAAATCGAAAAAAAATCAGATTGGCAATTGATCTACTCGGATCAGCAATTTGACATAGGAAAAGTAAAATTTCTATTCCGTCAGGAGGATTTAAACAATATCCCTGATTTAAAACTTTAAAGTATGAACATTATCACACGTATTCGGAAAAGTTATATTACAAAAGGGCTTGCTTTGATGCTAGCACTTAATATGCTGTTTGAGTTTGTATGGCCTACTGCAGCAATGGCATTGACAACAGGTCCTTCTCAACCCGAAGTTCAATCTTTTGAACCCGTTGAAACGACTGACATGGTGAATCTTTTTACCGGAGATTTTACCTATAATATTCCCTTAATGAACGTTCCTGGGCCTAATGGTGGTTACCCAATTAATCTTGCTTATCATGCAGGGATAACAATGGACCAGGAAGCCTCTTGGGTAGGATTAGGATGGAATATTAATGCAGGGGCGATTAACCGACAAGTACGTGGGGTGCCTGATGATTTTGATGGTGATAAGATTGTTGAAACTCAGGATATCAAGGATAATTTCACGGTAGGTCTTTCTGTAAGTCCATGTGTGGAAATTTTTGGAGCAGATGGTTGTACTGGTGGTGACGGAGGTGCACTTCTCTTAAGTCATACGTACTATTACAACAATTTTAAAGGAATTGGTTATACTCTGGATCCGAGTATTTCTTTTGGGTCTCAGCCTCGCTATAGTTTCGGACTTTCTATTGATCCTAATGACGGAGTTGGATTTGATGCTTCTTTAAGTCTAAAAACCGAAGGAGAGAATCAAGAAAAAGAAAAGTATGCCAT
>JAKSBJ010000208.1 GCA_022361195.1 Flavobacteriales bacterium | reverse complement strand
TTCTCCACTTGTTTCAATTCCAATTGGAAACCATAAACCTGTTGCAATACTTCAGCATTGACACATTCAGGTAGCTCTCCTTTGTAAGCAATTTGCGTGATTTTATTGGCCAATGAGTTTTCTCTCAAAACAGCATAAACCGGAATAGTTTTTGACGAAAAGCTAATGACATTCTCAGCATTTACAGCATATGATTTAGCAATCGCCCATTCCAATACACACGATAGTGGATGTCCCAAACGAATGTAATCGTAAGCCGTTGGAAGTTCGTTAAGTGTTAGTGCATCTGAATTATGATTGTTGAAAAGTGTTTCAAACTGCTCTAAAAATTGCGTTTTAGCTTGCTCCTCGTTGTAAATATCCAACCGATGTGTGGTCAGTTTTAGCCAGTCTGCTGGCATGTTTTTTACTACCTCTTTGATAAACGCTAACACCTTGTTGTTTTCCATTCTTTTTATTGTTAAGTGGACTGGCAATTATAGTCAAATTTTAACGATTGCAAGCCTTGTGTCTGAAGTGGTGCAAAGTTAGGAAATTAGTCGTGAAATGGAGGTCTTGGAATATAAGGAAACTTCCTTTAGTCTGTCTTGAGCTGAACTCTTTTATCGTTTCCACCAGGGTTTTTTCTTGGGTGGATTGGTATCAATACGTGTTTTTAGAAATTCGAGGTACTTGGGATCATCTTCAGAGAAAATTTCATCTCCTTCAAGAGCATAAGCTCTGGTTAGTTCATCCGCTGCACGATCTAAGTTCCCAACCTCAAATTGACATTGCCCCAATCGCATGTGAATAAATGGATTGCCAATTGCTCCTGGGCAGTGCATTGCATTCGAAAGATTGTCAACTCCCGCCTGGAAATCATTCCCGAGAAAATTGGCGTCCCCAATGGCCGTTAGAATCCATGTCGTTGTATCCCAATCTGTTTTTGGTTCGGGCACTAAATCAAATGCTTTCCAATAATGTTCCAGCGCCGAACTGAAATTTGCTTCTTCAGCGAAATGGTCTCCTTTTGCGCATAAATCTTGAATTTCTGAATATGTTTTGTCGTCTAATTCTGCCATTTTAGTTTGTTTTAATCGTTTATTGTATTTGTGTGAAGTTAGGAAATTAGCTGATTATGATATTTGTATGAAGGTGTTCTTAACGACTTTCAAATCTTCAAATTCAGTATTGTCAATTATAATGTCAGCCTGTTCTTCTGGCTTATTTTCATGGATATAAATTTTTGAAGCCTTATGGTATCTGTTGTCAAATTTCTCTCTGGCTGCTTTTTCACCACCTAAAAGTTCAGCATCTCTATTCATTCCACGGACTAAAGCAGTTTGAAAATCAGTTTTTAGATAAATTTTTAAATCCCAATGCTCTCTATAGTTCGGTTTAAAAAGGTAGGCTCCATCCGTGATTATTATGGTGTTATTGGTTATTTCTACCGGTTCAAGGTTAAGATACTTATCTGTGTTCAAATCGTGAGAGGCGATCGTGATTTTTGGATTTTCCTCTTGAGAAGGAAGCAGTACCTTTTCAATAAAACCAACTTCATCATAAGAGTCTTCATAGTACCCTTTTGCTGAATCTCGTCCTTGCTTATATCTATGAGCTTTGTTAAAATGAAATCCATCAATGGACACCTGAATCGCCTTTATGCCCTTTTCGATCAAAAACTCGGTTAATTTGTCTGCAAAAACAGTTTTTCCAGTCCCTTCAATTCCATTTATCGCAATTCGGATTGGTTTAGTTTTTCTCTCCTGAATTGATAAGACACTTTTTTTTATCAGTTCAAACGTTTCTTTTTCGTTCATTTTCTTCATGTAATTCTAACCGTCTTGTATAGGGTGTTATACACTTTCCATTGGATTTGTTTTTATAGCCAAGCCTTTCGTTAGTAACCATATAGCTAATACAATTTCTTGTACTACAAGTGGAATGGTCATTAGTCCATATTCTGTTGAAACTACTTCAATTAATTGAAATAGGATGAAGAAACTGGCTAACATTATGACAATGTTTCCTGAAAATCCCCAAATCGAAAGCCATTTTGGAATGAGTTTCGCTCTATATAAAACTAGATAAAAAAGTAGGTTGCCTAGTCCTGTTGCCAATATCACTCCTAAATGATTCGTCAAATCACGAAGTAACCTTAACGTTTCTCCAGCTGTTTCATAAATGACAATGTCTGAAGAATTTGCTATTGAATATTTGTGACTTACAAGAACAAATATCGGCAGTAGTACTATTCCAATTAACTGAAATGTGGCTGATACAAACCGAAAGCCAACAAATCCAAGGGAGAGTGTTTTGTTATACCGACTGAGTATTGGATGGAGTAGAAGTGAGAAACCAACATAAATAGGAATTAAAAAAAACTGAAATACAGCTCCTGTAAAAACTTGATTTTTATTGGGGTGAACCTCTTTTAGGAATTCATCACTTTCAACAGAGGGAACAATGCTGAAGATGCCAATGATTATTCCAAGAATGATTAAAACCCCTGCAATTCTTAAAATTTGCTTATTCTTATTTTCCATCCACCAAAAGTAGATGGCCCTATATTCAATTGCATTGACTTTGGTTAAGTAATCACTTTCTATCCATCAGTCTCTTTCTAATCCGACTTAAGGATTCTGGTTTAATTCCTAAATAACTAGCCAATTGGTGTTGAGGAGCTATTTGGAGCAAGTTGGGTCTGGTTTTTAGTATATTCAAATAGCGTTCTTCGGGAGTTGATGTCTTAAATTGAGTAAATGATTCCTGTTGCTTAATAATTATTGTTTCAGCTATTAGGCGAGATAAGGATTCTAACTGAGGATACTTTTGAAATGTTTCTTTTTCTAGTTGCGGATTCCCCACACTAACAATAGTATCTTCCAAACACTCTATATAATATTCTGATGGCTTTGAGGTACCATAATTTGCAGGTACAACAGGTTGTTCTTCTGTGTAAAACTCCATTGTTTTTTCATCACCATCTTTTAGAAAATAAGTCCTGATAGCTCCTTTTAAGATGAAATAACACTCATTGGAAATACCTCCCTCTTTGAGTAGAATACTCCCTTTTTTGAAGCTTTTAAAAAGTGTGCTTTCAGAAATGGCGATTTCTAGCTCTTTGGTAATTACCGTGTATTTTGAAAGATATTTTAGTATTTCACTTTTCACAATTCAATTCTGTCTATTTGGGTTGTTTTTGGATGATGAGAAATGTTTGAATAAAATACGTGTCTACCGGGCATTTTTTCTGTTTTTTACTGCCTCAACAATAGGTGAATTCTCTCCATCCGTCAACTTTTCAAGTTTCTCTTTTAGTTCAGAAGTTAATTCCCTTCCTTTTAGCATTAATGAAAAAGACCATTTCAATGCTGATTTTTTTCTATGATTTTTATACTTAGTCATGAAATCAGGAAATGATAGTTCATTCAAAGTTCTCTGAAATAGGATTAATTCCAATTTAAAATCCCAAAGATTAACTTCCGTAATATCCTGAAACTTTCCAGTTATGAAGAGTTCTGCACGAACTTGTTTTTCATTTGTAAAATCAACACGCAGATTACAGATTAAATTTGTCATATCGAAGGATGTTAGATTCCCCCAGGTGCTTCCTCTTTTTCCTATAATTTGATTGGGATTTAAGTGACATTTAAACTTCCTACTTTGCCAATAATCAATTGACAGTTCTTTGATATTCGTCTTTTCTGACAAGAGTTGAAAGTCATATGTAATCTTAAAATTTTCTCCCATTGTAGTTTTTTAGCTTCTCATATTCATGCTTTAAACAGAGCAAATTATTAAATGAACTTTATCCACGATCTTATATATTTCACTTTTCAACCAAATCGCTACTTTTTAAATCAATGCCTTTATAACCTTCTACAAAATCGGAGTCTGATTCCACAATAAACACTTTTCCTTTCCGATAAATTTTAGTTGATAGCCTTTATACGTTTTAATTCCTATTCCATTGTGATTGACCCATTCATCTGTTAAATATTCCCTTAAAACATAATGTACAAGATAAATATTCCTGATTGGAACTAGTATGAAGTCTGATTTTGACTATAACGTTTTGACTATTTTTTGTTGCTTGTAAGATACAAAACAGTTATAGAATTAATCAGTAATTATTCATTTGCCAAGGCCAATTCTTCAACAAATACCGCTAATTCATCAGTATATATAAGGTCCCCATATGTCCAACCATAATCACCTCTTGATCTTACCATAACAATTGTTTCGTCTTGCCTTCGTTTCATTGCAAAAGGTATAACCTTATCTGTATGAACTTCCATAGAACATCTCCATTCATTTTTGCCTTTAACATGACTTGGGTAATACTCTTTTACATTTTTCATGAGTAGAGCAAACTTTTCCAATTTAAGAGGGTCTTCGATTTCGATATCTTCCCATACCAAATTTAAATGGGAAGAACCACGGTGTTTTGAAGGCTGAATAATTAGTTTTTTGAAATTAGATTCGTCCAGATGAGTTCGTTCATGCATTACGGCACGTCCATTAATTGATGAAGGACCGTAGAAGGCCAGAACAACTAATAGTATACCTGAAATGCGTGCGAATTTTCGGTAGGTTCGATCTAA
>JAKSBJ010000296.1 GCA_022361195.1 Flavobacteriales bacterium | reverse complement strand
GAATCAACAATTTGATCAATAAGCTTTAACCCTCCGGAATACCAATGAAATATTGCATTTTGAATTTGATAATCTTTCAATAATTGCAGAACTTCTTTTTCGGCTTTTCTTGAATGAATACTTAAAATTTTAGGTTTATTCCCTACTGCTTCAAGAATTTTTTTAAAACTATTAAGCTGTTGATCTTTTGTTTCAATTCCTTCTCTGGAAAAATCCAAACCTACTTCCCCGATGTATGAAGTCTTATTAAAGTATTCATAAAATAAAGGAAACTCTTCAGAATGATTTTCAGCCATTAAAGGATGCATACCTAAAGCCAATCTAGTTTTTTTTAAACCTTTTAAGTGAGGATGTCCCATTTTAAAATGACTAGGAAGATTAGTCATTCCAATTGTAATGATTCCTAATTTTTCAGATTCGTTAACGATCTCCATAGGGTTGGAGTACATATCAATGTGACAATGTGTATCTATCATCTTATCCCTAAAGCAGTTTTTAGCTGTTGACTACCTTTATCTCTTATCCAAGATAAGATTTCTCCTCTGGATCTAACAACAACATTTGCAAAATCATTTAAGCTATCATATGAAATGCTTCCATTAACGAGTAAATTCCTCTTGATTTTTCCTACAGAATAACTTGTTTTCAAATAGTCAAATAATGCAGGCATATCAGGAGAAGCATGTATTGGATCTGGGTGGTTTAGTAAATTTTTTCCATAAACTTCGTTATCTAAATTGAGTTTGTGTAAAGAAGCCCTTCTGTATATACATGGCATACAAACACCACATTGCTTGGCATTTTTAATATCCCAATGGGCAGTATGTCCCCTCTTGCCACAAGAGGCAGATTCGAGAAATAATTCCGTTAAAACATCTTCATTCAAACACTCAAAAACCATTTCTCCCTTAGTTTTAAAAGAGTAAGGGTTATTTATACAAATGGATATTCCAGTTTGGCTTAAAATTTTCTGAACTTTTTCGATAAAATAAGGATGAGTCGTTCTTGTACTTAATGAACTACTTCTTGATGGGGTTAACGGATGGTTTAAAGAAATTGTCCCATTTTCAGGCAAAATAAGGGTATCAATATTAGGAATAATATTAATGATATAAGTAGCAATTCCCAAGAATAAAATTGATCTACTTCTTTGATTTGAATCACGTTCTATTTTGTTCCCATCTTGGTCGGTATTTGACAACCCTACTCTAAGACTCAAATGTGTTATCGAATTTTGAAAGTTTCTCTCAAGTTTGGGAAGTATTCTTTCTTGATCAACTTTTGACCCCGGATGTGCTCCATCTGAATGGGAAATCAAAATTCCCTTTTTATCATTTGTAAGATTAGTTAGTTCATCAATCACTCCTATAAGTGAATCTAAACCACCTGAAAAAAGGCTTGCAAATTCATAATCTCCAAAGTCATATTGAGGAATTAAGCTTTGTTTCCTATTAGCCCGTTCAACATACATTCTTGTATTTAGGCTAGAAAACGAAACAGACCAATAATCTCCGGTTAGAAAAGTTAGTGCCTCATTAAGGCAATTAATTGTAGGAGTCCATGCATCAATGTTGTTAACTGGTAACTGAACCTCAAATTCTCTAGTCCAACCATTAAATGAATATTTTTCTCTGGAAAAAAGGTCATCAATTCCATAAACTATTGCTGAGATTAAGAAGAAATCAAAGCCTAACGAAGAAGTGTCATTTGTAAAGTCATGCAGGTCAGTAAAATCATGAACCTTTAGTTGAACTTTTTTTTCAATTCTCGTTTCTGGCTCAGTATAGCAGAGAAATATATTTGCAAACTGACCATTACTAGCTGCTGTTATTTCGATATTAACCCTCATGATTCTCAAAAACTGTTAGTACGTCTTGCTGGATATTTTTAATTAGTCTATCTGCATCATCACTTCCCCAATTAATGTTATTCAATGGGTTTGTCTTATTCATCTCATCCAATCGATCAATAATAAATGCCTCAATTTGTCTGAATAAGTTTGAGCATTCAGATTTTCCTTTTTTGGTCACTAAATGCTCATAGAACATTACAGATAAGTGTTCAAGGACGTAGTATCCAAAGTATTTAATCATTAAATCTTCAAGTGTTTCATGATCAACCGTATTTTGAAGGTTTTCTTGCAATTCTTCAATAGTATTTGCATTGCTAGCAATTTCTTCGAGTAATTTCCTAGAGGCCTCTTTAGCTGCACGGTCGTCTATTGTTGAAGCTGGGCCAGAACAAAATTCTATTAAATGATTAACTACATCCTCTACAGATTTACCTGTTAAATCAGTTAAACCTGTTTGGAATAATGTCTGCGATAAATCTCCACTAGAATCAACAAACCTAGCAATAAATCCTCCTAACTTTTTGGCTGTTTTGATACCACTTCTACCCGCAATTTTTGAATTTCCTCTTCCAGAGCTACTAGCTCCTCCGACTACATTCACATAGTTTCCCAATATTCGTGATAGATTATCTGATGACACATCTCCTCCGTCACAACTTCTAGTAACGGAACGACTTAAGTCTCCCCATTGAGGTTGTCCTTGTACTGTTGCTTTATACGATTTAGAAGTTCCCATTATTTTAAGTTATAAGCTTTTGATGCAGGAGATTTATTGTCTTTGAAAAAATTATCTAAAAAACTCCTGAATGATTCCGAGACATTGATTCTTTTTAGTCCATTTCCAACTGCGGGTTCTACATTGCCACTTGTAATATTCTCTAAAGCGTCTTGATAATAAGTTTCAGCACCTTCTACAGCTTCTTCAATCAGGTAATGGAAAATATCGTATAACCTTTTCTGTTGTTTATTTTTCTTAAGCATTGAATTTGAAAAAACAAGGAAGTGATTTAGTTCGGATTCTCCTAGTGGCTTTACTTCATTACGAATTATTTTTTTCGATGCAGTTGCTGGTAATCCGTCTTGATTTAGCCTGTTAAATAATGTTTTTACAATTGGAGGGATTAAACTTGCTCCTAGAATGCTCGATGAAATTTGATCTCTGGAAATCCAAAAATAATCTCTGAGGTCAATGTCTTGTAACTTAGGGTCAACCGATAACCATTTAATTATTTTTTCACGTGCCCATGTAGAGTAATTGGCCTCTAGCTGTTTTTTCTTCTCATCTAAAGACCCGTTATCACAAATTGTTTCAAGTTCTTTTATTTCCTCTGGTAATCCTTCTTGAGATATTTGCCAATCATATAGTTGTTTAAAAAGAGGTAATTCAGAATATTCAAGAATCATAAGTTTTGCTAATACAGCATCATTAAAACCACTAATCTTAGCAATATCCGCTAACCTTTTTCTTAATGTGAAAGTATTTAAGAATCGTTTTATTTGTCTAGGATTACCATATAGACTTTGAGTTATTATGGGAGCTAATGCAGGAATTGATGTTAGTCCTAAAGATAGCTTTTCAAATTGCTCCGTTTCTAAATGACCTTTTAAGGAAGCTGAAAATGCAG
>JAKSBJ010000053.1 GCA_022361195.1 Flavobacteriales bacterium | reverse complement strand
TAATAAACTTAGTTTTAAAGGAACGGAATATGGTTTTTCAGGATTAGACATTTTACAGTTTAAAGACAATCGTTGGATACGAATTGCGGAAAGTCCCTTTGAAACCGTACATTACACTGTTTTTCAAAAAAAAATCATCATTGCCAACCCTTCATTGGACAAAAGACTGGAAGTCAATCCAAAAACGGGAGAATTTACTCCCTTCGAGCTTCCAAAAGAGATCATTCCCCCTACTCTAAGTCTGAAAAGTATAACATTTAGCTCAGGCAGTAGTGGCTGTTTTCACTTTGACGATCACACAAGAGTTTATGAATTAAAAGGAGAAAAACTAAAATTAGTAAAAGGTAATGGCGACTTCCTAAAAAAGATGCCAAAGGAACTCGATATAAAATTGGTAGGAGAAATTCTTTCAGTTGCTCACAATTCCAGATTAGACCAATTAACCGTAGCTGACTTAGAACTTACAGCCGAAGATTATACCAACTTTAAAACCTTCATTACTCAAAAAGAAGAGGAAATGAAACAAAATCAAAACAGTCGTTTAGACTATCGGAATCCCTATTCTTTTCCAGGTGAAAACACCGATTTTGATTTCTACAAAAACATTGTCGATTCACTATCAACAATTGATTCCAAATTGATTGGAGATACATTCACTAATGGCTACGGTAATTGGAGTACCACCACAGATTGGCATCAAGTGATCTTTAAATTCACCAACGGATCATCACTCCTCATTTCCAATATGGATGACATTGCAAGCTACCATTATGCTCCATGGATCATTAATTTTGACGGTCTCACCTATAAAACCAATTCTCTCAAACTAGGTGCCTTAATCAATGATATAACAAAAGGAGACTTTTTTGAGGCGCATGCTTTTGAAAGTAACTATGCCCTTTTTAAAATCGCAGACTACCTCTACCGTAAAAAACTCACTAGCCAAAACCAATAAATTCCTTCCATTGAAATGAAACAAATTCTTGAATCACTCGAATCACAATTACACGATCAAGGACAAACATCAGAACTAGACTCGGACTCATTATCTGCCTTACCGGAGAAATTAAAAACCATTCATTCTCACCAACTATTCGGAGCTGATTTACTAGCTGTTCCAGCAGAACTTATTATTGAAGGAGATGAGGAAGAATACGAAAAACCTTTTTCATTTCTTGATTTAAAGGAAGGCTACGACATTTTTGAAAGTGAATATCGCGAAGAGATTCCGGAAAACTTTATACCATTTGGCTATTTACATGGTGCTTCTGAAATTGTACTTTACAATAAGACAAAAAGTAGTGTTCATGTCTTCCATGTATCAGATATTGTTGATTTGGATTGGATAAAATACAAACTAAAAACTCCCATCTGTTCATTTGATAAGTTCATCCAAAACCTAAAACCTCAAAGTGTGGGATGTTTCATGAATCCTAGTAATTATTCAGAATGGACAATGATTGAAATACGAGACGGTAAGCTTTATCTTGATTATGAATCTCAAGAACTAAAAAACGACCTTTGGTCTGATTATTTTGAGATTTGTCAGTCTCTCCTCAATGAAGGAATGGAAATTCATTATGCTCCTAAGAAAGTGCTTGAAAAGTTTCAACATTAAAAAGAAACGTCTCCAATTATTTTCCCATTTTTAAAGTTGGATTTAAGCTACTTTGATCAATAAACATACAAATGGAACTCGAAACACTGGAAACAGATCGGTTATTTTTGAAAAAGCTCACTCCTGAGCTGTTCAGTCAATTATTTGAGAACTATTCTGAGGCAGAAGCGATTGAACTATTGGGCTTAAGCACCCATGAGGAATACCTCAAGGAAAAAATGAAAGCCGAAGGAGGTTATAAAACCTATGATCGTACCATCCTTGCTTTTTTAATCATTCTTAAAGAAACCAATGAAACCATTGGTCGATGTGGTTATCATAATTGGTATTTAGACCATCATAAAGCTGAAATTGGCTATCATTTACACCAAGATAAACACAAACGAAAAGGTTATATGACCGAAGCCGTAACTAAGATTCTTGACTATGGATTTAATGAATTGTCTTTAAACCGAATTGAAGCCAATGTTGCTCCTGATAATTTAGCCTCTGTAACACTCATAAAAAATTTTGGATTTAGTCAGGAGGGTCATTTAAGACAGCATTATGTCGTCGGTGAAGAAACAATGGACAGCCTCATTTTCTCCTTGCTCAAAGAAGAATACAAACACCCCAATACCATACCTTAAAACGAAACAACATGATTTTTTTCTATCATCCTTTTGATGAAAATATGGAGATGAAAGTTTCTCTCAAAAAAGGGGCCTATTTTGTCGGAATTTATTCTCATAACGAAGTCATAACTGTGGACGAGGAGGTTTTGACACTACATTATTACCATTTACCCGACCACTACATCGATTATGAGGTGAGTAAAGATCATAGAGTTCGAAAAACATTGGTAGCTGTAAGTGAAAAAAATGTCAAAGCAGTGGATGCTTTTGAAGATGTGGGAGGAGATCGATTTTCAGACAATATTAAACTTCAAAAGCAAACGCAATGGCCGATTGATTTAGAGAAGAAAATTAATCAGTCGGGGATGAAGAAATTACTAACCAAAATCAAAGCAGAAGACCCTAATAAAATAGACTTACAGGAAGCTATTGTTGGTGGATCTATTGAAGCTCTTGAACACATTTATTCCAATCATCCCGAAGTTTTTAAACTCAAGGATGATTATGATGAGACCTTCTATGATTGGTTAATGATTACCGTTGAAAACAATCGCCTAAGTGTCTTAAAATGGCTTTTTGAACATCCTGAACTTTGCATTAGAGAATCAAATAAAAAGGCTCAAATCCTCCTGGAAGCTTGTAAAAAAGGAAATCAAGAAATCATCGATTTACTCCTTGAACAAGATTATAATATCAATCAGCCTTATATTTCTAAAGCGGAGGAATACACAGTTGAGTATGATCCGCTGGAAGCACTCATAAAGAGGAGTTTAAAGAAATTAGTGAATCACCTTTATGAGAAAGAGATTTTGGAAATCCCAGCCAATAGGTTTGAACGTTTAGTGGGAGCTACAACTAATGACTCCTTGTGGGAAACCTTTCTTAAGTTCATTCCCGAAGACCATAAACAGGAATACCTTAACAAAGGGCTAATTGGTGCATCTTACGGTAGTTTTTTATTAATCGATAAATTCCTGGACGCTGGGGCGGATATTAATTATGTTGATGAAAAAGGAATGACAGCGGTTTGTTGTGCCCTTGTCGTATTCAAAGACACGAATTTGAATACTCTTCTTGAAAAAGGAGCTGATAGAAACCTCGGAACAATTAATGGCCAATCTCCTAAAGAGTTTGCTAATTCTTCAAACAGCCTTCCCAAATACGCCGAAATTCTAAATTCTTAGCCAGTAAAATTCTCATTGAAAACGCCAACGAAAGTGATAGTATAGCGTTAACGGATTTTGAGAAAATAGAATTGGATGTTTACCTTTGAATGATGAGTTTTGAAGAAAATTAACTCATCAGTTTTGCTGCTAAATTAGAATGGAAGGAACTGCACTTATCTTAAACCTACTCATTGCTTATGGAGCTTTCCAGGCATTTTTGATTTCAGCTGTTCTTCTTCGATCAGGAAACAAATCATTGTTCAATCGGTTATTTGCTTTCTTATTAATCATTGAAGGAATTACCCTTTTTGAGCGACTTTTAGTAGAAACGGAACTCATTAATTCGTTACCTCATTTTTTAGGAATTAGCTACCCCATTAGTTTTTTGAAGCCAACATTGATGCTTTTAATGGCTCATGCAATTACGGATAGTCAGTTTAAATTAAAACGTAAAATGTTATGGCATTTAATTCCGTTTGGATTGATGCTATTGATGAATCTCCCCATGTACTTCACGAATGGAACAGAAAAACTGGCTTGGGCTAAAGCTTTCATGGAGAAAATACCTTCCTATCAAAGCTTTGAATTCTACTTTAGTTTGAGCTTCTTCCTATATATTGGTGTTTACATCTTTCTGGCGGTTAAACGTCTCAATGCTTTCCGACAACAAATCGTCAATAACAAGCTTGTTAATTGGTACCGCATTATTCTCATCATTTATTCGGCTTTTCTTTTCTTTCACCTCGTCTATTACCTCATTCAACCACTTGGGAAACTCAACTTTGCTATTGCTAATCAACTAAGTATGTTGGCCATGACGTTTATCATTCAATCCATTGCTTTTAAACTGATTGATAAATCTCCCCTACTCCAAACCAAAACACCTGATTTAAGTGATCTACAAAAACGTAAAGAAATTGAAGAACTCATCTTACGGCAATTTGAAGAACATCAGGTTCATTTAAATGATGAATTAAATCTCCAAAAGTTTTCGGATGCCATTTCACTTCCAGCAACCGAAGTGTCTAAAATCATCAATCAAAAATTCAATTGTACTTTCAAAAAACTATTGAGTCAATATCGAGTTGAAGAAGCGAAAAATAAGATGAAAGTTGCTGGCGATTCAAAAATAAAGCTGATTGATATTGCTCATCAAGTTGGATTCAACAATAAAGTTTCTTTTTATCGTGCTTTTAAAGAGTTTGAAAATATCTCTCCATCAGACTATCTTGAGAAGGTAAAAAAAGGAGAAATTTGAAAAAAAATGGTTACAAAATCGTTCTGTAACCTAAATCTAAAGGGACTTCCATAAAATTGTGGCTATTAATCAAAAAAAATAGTTTATGAAGTTTAAAGGTTCAATCGAAATCAATAAACCAATCACTTTGGTCACACAACTTTTTGCTGATCCAAGCAACTTAAAAGAATATCAGGACGGTTTTGTTCGTAAAGAATTAGTCAGTGGCGAAGAAGGTGAAAATGGGACCGTTTCTAAGATGTACTATCAGTATGGCAAACGAGAGATGGAATTGACAGAGACCATTACTAACAACAAATTACCCGATTCTTTTGAAGCATTTTATCATCACAAACACATGGATAACACTATGAAATGTTATTTTAAGGCTTTAGATACTGAGCGAACTCAATATGATTACGAATTTGAATATGTCCGAATCAATTGGTTTATGCCAAAACTAATGGCCATTTTATTTCCGTCTATGTATCGTAAACAAGGAGAAAAATGGATGAGACAGTTTAAAGAATTCGTTGAAAAACAATAAGCTATGTGGGAAGAAAGATTAAAAATATACGATGAGCTAATTTCCAAATGCTCAAGATTTGAACGCAAGGGGAAAACCATGCCTTATACCTCCGCAAATGGTTATATGTTTTCACTATTGAATAAAGCAGGAGAAATTGGAATCCGTTTTTCTAAAGAGGTTCAAAAAAAGTACATTGAGGAGTTTAATTCAGATATCTACAAATCCTATAATTCCATTATGCATGGCTATGTCCTGATTCCGGATAGTATGCTGGATGATTTGGATACACTGGCCAAATACCTGGATGAAAGCTACGATTACGTCATGACACTTGAGCCAAAATAGAATTAGCATGTGTCGTTATGCCTTCAAGTCATATAAGCCTCATTATGTTTGCTTTGACTGTCGAAAGACCTTTAAGCAGCCTATTTTGGAGGATATTATTATGCAAAATGGTGATTGGGATTCGTACAAACAGGCTTACTTTCATGAAAAGTCAGAAAAAGCTATAAAATTCCGGCAGAATAATCCCGAACTCATTCGTCGATTTGAAAAACAGTACCGAAATAAGAAATATCTCTGCCCCGACTGTGGTTTAGAGATGAATAGCATTGGTTTAGACTTTAAGGCACCTAAGAAGCATAAGGTAAAAGAATGGGAAATTGTGAGAAGTATGTATAAGATTGGGAGAACTTTTCACAGCTGTGGTTGTGATGGTCCCGGTTATATCCCCACTAACCTCAAAGATTATTTGAGTTATTTGGAAAAAGTAAAAGTGGATTATGAGACGCGCTTAAAGGATCGATCCATTTCTGAAGATGAAGAGCAATTGGCCGAGTACATTGATTATTGGGAGACGAAATTAAAATTGGTCAACATTGAGGTAGACAGAGTGAAAAGAAGATCTTAATTCTCCCTAAAAAGTAGCTTGTTTAAGCAATTTAGCTGCTTTTTTTGTTTAAAAGTGCGTATTTTTCTCCACGACTGTGTCCTATTGTTTTAATCCATCCTCTTATCTCCAAACTTTATAAAAAAGAACATTCTGCTTTATACAACCAAAGACGAATGGGATAAGCTATTTACAGACTTTGAAACGGAAGAAATTCAAAAACAAATCAAAGAAAAGTAACATTTTAGGGGGATGGTTTGTTTTATCTGAAAAACCATCCATAAAGTGAAACACATCCCTCTTTTATTTTTCCTCTTTTCACCTTATTTCATCGCTTTTTCTAAAGCATTCCCGAATCCATCAGGTCCCTATTCCATTGGCTCCAAAACAGTCTATTTAACAGATTCCAGCCGAATGGAAACCCTCACTAAAAATCCAACAGATTACAGACAATTGGCAATACAACTCTACTATCCCATTCGTCAGACTTCCCCCAATTGTCAACAAAGTGAATCGGTTTACGGTAAAAAGGTGAATTACTACCACTGTTTAAATGCTCCTCTCCACGATTCCCTCAACCAACTTCCAATTGTGCTTCTCTCTCCCGGATTGGGAGGCCACTTTTTAATGAATGCCACTTTAGCAGAAGAAATTGCCAGTCATGGTTATTATGTGATCAACATTGGCCATAGCTATTTCAATGAAGTTCCTGAATTTCCAAATGGTTCTGCTCCTGAATTATTTGGAATGGACACCTTAAAAATGGAATCAGATAATGTAATTGGCTACGCGTTTCGACAAGTACTCAATCAGTACATTAAAATTGAATGCGAGGATATGAAAAGTGTGATCAAAAACCTCTCATCCTTTATTCCTGAGAACGATTTAGAACAGTTGAATGTAGACAATATTGCTTGCATGGGCTATTCGGCTGGAGGAGCCGCCGCTGCTGAAATTTGCACTCAAAAAAAGGCTATTAAGGTCGGAATCAACCTCAATGGTATTTTATATGGTGATGCTCATCTGCATGAACTAAGTCAACCTTTTCTTTACGTCAATGCCGATTATTCCTCCCCAAAAAAGGCTGAGATTGAATCTTTAGGAGGCATGCACATTATAGATAGTTTAATGAATTTTTATGATCAGAGAAAAGCTTCTCTCCGTAAAAAGTCCTCTAACCATTTTTATGAACTGACATTAAGCCATACTACACATCACAATTTCACAGATCTGGCGCTGGTCAATCAAAGTTTTTGTGGAAAATCAAATCCAAAAAAAAGTCTTCAAATTACCTACTCTTTCATTATATCTTTTTTGGATACCTACCTAAAAAATGAGCCCAAACCGTTGATTGAAAACGAAGTAAAAAGTGAAGATTACACCTTTGAGATCAAATGATCCTTGACCATCCATTCGCAGATCATATTTGTTAGTGATCGGCATCATGAAAGATTGGCTTTAGTCTGCTGAACTTAGTACCGTTCAAATTAATAATGACACAATGAAAAAGTTAATCTTAGTTTTCGGAGCTGCAGCCTTACTTGCAAGCTGTGGAAACAATTCAGAAAGTACGGAAGAAGAAAGTAATGAAACTGTCACAGAAGAAACGACAGATGAGGATGAAGTAATAGAGGAAGAAACCTCTATAGCTGATGTACAACTCACATTGTCATCCAACGACCAGATGCAATTTGATAAAACAGAGCTAAAAGTAAAAGCTGGTCAGGTAGTTGAGTTGAAACTTGAACATACCGGAAAAATGCCTAAAGAAGCTATGGGACATAATTTTGTTTTGTTACAAGCCGGAACCGACCTTGCAGCTTTTGCTGCTGAAGCCATGGGTGCTAAAGAAACCGACTATATTCCGGAAGACAATAGTGCTATTATTGCTCATACAGGCCTAATTGGAGGTGGCGAAAGTACTTCTGTTGTTTTTGATGCGCCTGAAGTAGGTACTTACGATTACATCTGCAGTTTCCCTGGACATTATGGCGTAATGCAAGGCAAATTTATTGTAGAGTAATCTAGACAATATACCCTAAACATTAAAAGAGGCCATAGATATCAGATATTCATTTCGCGACAGAAGTTCCCTACTCCCTTAGCAGTACTTTTATGCTCTTGATTAAACGAATGGGAGCTCATTTTCAAAAAACAAATCATCACAACTACGGTAAGGGAACTTTATGATATCTATGGCCTTTTACTCCTCCTAAAGGAGAAAAATAATTTGCTATCTTGAGCCTAAATACCATTTTAAGTTTAAATGAACAATTTCAGAAACAAAGGAGCAATTGGAGCAATTTTGGATGAATACGAAAAGGCAATTCTTGAACTCATTGCTACGATTCAAGATTTTTCTGACTTTGATTTGAAAACCGTCATAGACGCTGAAACAAAGGATGAAGATTGTCGTTCCATCCAATCCATTTTAACACATCTTGTGCAAAGTGGCTACACCTATGTCGTTGAAATTAGAAAGTGGTTGGGAGAAGAGATTGAATACAGAGACAAAGAGGTATTTGATAACGTAGATGATTATATCATTGCACTCACCAAAATGTTCAACTTCAACGAAGCCTTGTTCTCAGATCATCCCAACATTCAATTAGAGGAATACAACCTTGAAAAGAGAATGACCGTAAGATGGGGACAAAATTATGACGTAGAACAATTATACGAACATGCTATAGTTCACATTCTCAGACATCGAAGACAAATTGAAAAATTTAAACTTAAGTTGAGTCAATCGTCTACTCAACATTAAACCTCAGGACAGTTTTTAGCTTATCTGCAGGGGTTTTCCGAGCATCTGACAAATAAATTTCCCGATGAACTTTAGATCGTCTTCTCAGTCCATTTTCTTGGGCAAAGTTCTCCATAATCTCAAATGTACCCGGTTCATCGTCATAACTCCCCAAATGAAGCATCTGAATACATTTGCCTTCCTTAATTCGTTCAAACTTTACCTCATCCAATAGTTCATTGGGCTTTTTATCTCGAACCATTTCTATTATTTGAGCAGCGTAGTCCTCCGTCACAAAATTGGGTTGGCGAATCATCAATTGAAAGACAAAATCATCCTTATTGATCGTACCATCAAAAGTCTTTTTAGCTTCCTCATTAATGTCCCAAACACCTTCTAAAGGATAAACAGTATACTCATAAAATCCTTCCGGCTCCAATCCCTTTTTATGACTCATTCTGATTGCATAAGACAAGGAATACAAGGTTTCTATATAGCGGGAGAAACTTTCATTCCCAGGGTTACCCTCTCCCCGAATGGTGAAGAATTGAAATTCGGGAACCTCAATCACTTCGGCTTTTGTTTTGGGAAGGTAAATTGCTTTTTCCTTTTTTCTCCACTCGTGCTTCATAGACCTTTCATTTATCTTTTAACCAAAATTAACAGCTTTGAACCGGAAGCCCTTGTCCATTCTTGCCATTTCTTTCTTATTTTGAAAAGAAGAAAAAATTCAACCTCCTTAAACTAAAATGAAACACAAACTTAGTATCCTATTTCTCCTGCTTACTACGGGACTTTTATTTTCTTATCAAAAGCCCTACACTCCATCCATGAATGAGGCTAATTACATACTCATTCAAAACGCCTTTATGATGAGCTCTGACATTGCACAACCCAATGCTGCACTACTAATTCAGGACAAAAAACAAATTGATAAAATTCAGAAGCTGTTTCAAGATAATGGACGAATAGGACACGCTTGTGGCTATCATTATGTGCTACAATTCTGGTCAAATTCGGATGCCCACATAGAGAGTATTGCTTTTAATCAAGACTGTGAAGAATTTCATAAAAACAATCGGAAAATTCAGTCCATCATGCAAGGGGCGATCAAACAACTGGAAACACAACCTCCCCATTACATTTATAACCTAAAAGTTCCCGTTTCCACCAATCCCCCGGCTATTCTGCAAGCTTTTTCGGCTCATCACGACCTAAATTTATTTTTCCTCAACGGAACCTCAGCCCATTATACCAGCCTCACCTTTACTTACAGTCAAATTTCTCCCATTGTTGAATTAGAAGATCGAAGCAAATGGCCGGCAGAACAGGATGAAAACAAACGAAAAGCGTTGGAGAAATTTGAAACCATTATTCAACAAATTGAAACTGTTACAGAAATTAAAGAGAGAGGTGATATCTCCTTTCCAATGCAAAGTTTTGGAGCTGGAAAAATTGAACACAAAGGGCAAATTACCTTACGCTTTGAGAATGGAACTAATTTGGAAAAAGTCAAAGAGATTATTACTCATCATCAGGCCGAAGTAAAATCGGAATACACACCAGAACATCACTTTGTGCAGTTGGTTCACGAATCAAATGATCTCAACAAAATCAGAGAAATTACAGAAGTTTTTGATTTTGTTGAAGGGGTTTATGAATACCCAAAACGTAAATAAATGAATTATTTTGTTGTTGTTCATCACAATTAATACAAGAAAGAATGAAACCAATAATTAAGAAGATAATTGATGAAATGATTGCTTACACCGATCTTAAGGAATTAACATCAGAATCTGAATTCATTGTAAAAGCGCATAATCAAATGGGAGGATATCCGGATTTGATGCCCTATGTAGGAGAAATTGTGAACTGGATGGATTCGAATAACGATGAATTTGATGACGTTGATATCCGTAAATTGAATTTATTTGAAGAGGGTATAGATAATGAATACGTTTATAATAGATATGTTGGACTGTTTAAGTGGGTACCGGAATTGACCCAACTTTTTGTTTTAAATGACCAAGACATCACTTATAATGAAAGCTTTTCTGATAATGATATTATCGAAATGAGACAATATGTTGCCGACAATCATGAACAAATTCCATTTCACGCACGATAAAAAAACAGTACTAAATCACCCAAATGTTGATTTATAGAATTTTAAAATCATGCACTCGTTGTCTTTTAACTTAGACTTGTCATTTGGTTGGATTTCATTTTAGTAATTCCATTTCTAATATTACATTTTCTATAACCCCGTTTGTACCATATGGTGATGATACAAACAAATAATTATAGTCTTTTCCGAAAACAACATAATGATCTAATCTTGTTTTTCCGTTTTGAGCTCTCCATTTGAGTACTGTTTTATCGCCTATTATTATCTCTTGGATTTTATGAACAATTTGAAAAAGACTATGTCTGCCTACGTAGAGTTCGATCTCTTCCTTTAATTTCCTCATTGACATTTTAGGCATTATATACAATGAAGAAAGGTAATGGTGATAAGAAAAAGAGTTGAAAAGAGATGAATAGGGCGGCTTTGAAGTATCATCATTAACAGAAGAGAACTCATCGTTTTTTTCTACCTCCAAAGAATCATCAATAGCTATTCGATTTGTATCAGGAAATAAATGATCAGGATGTATTTCTTCTGATATTATGTGTTGGGAATTAGGGGCTATTGTTATTTTATTCTCATTAAAACGTATTATTTCAAATGATTTATAAAAATATCCTTTGTCTTGGTTTTTGTCTTCGTCATAATTATTCTTAATAATATCAATAGAACCTTTGAAAAAAATATTTATACCATAGTTCATGTAAGTACTCATTAAGGTAGAGTCATTGATCATATGGTTTTCTTCTTTTTGCGAGAAACCGCTGTTGCTAATTAAAACTAACACTCCAATAAATAATATACAGTTCTTCATTTTTTAGCCATTTATGAAACATAACGTTTAGTGTAAAATGCGTTTTAATGCATTTTTACATAGTGTTGTGGTGTCGTTTTAATTTATTTATTGTCCATTGTAATTCATCTTGTTCAGCCTTATACCCGCTAATCTCTCCGTAGGTTGAAAAAGTTGAAATATTAAAACCTTCTTCTATATCATTATACCATACAGCAAGGTCTCCAATTATTGCTACTACCCAAAATCCTCCACCTTCTTTCCCAAATTCCTTTTCAATCCATTTTTCAGGTTTGATTGAAATCTTTTGCCAGTAGTCTACCTGAACTTGTGTCATTTTTTTAAGACCATTTTCAATTTCCATATTCAGTTCATAAATCGATATTGGTTTCCAGCTATTCATATTCAATCTTTTGGCAACCATCCTTGTTCAAATCGGTTGAGATAATCAGTTAATTCTACATTTCTGTTTTTACCATCCAAATCAGTACAAACAATTTTCAGTTTGTCATAATCTGTGGTTTCAGGAAGACAAGTGGCAAAGAAGCATTGCCAAAATGCATCAGCAAGAGATTCGTTATTGTGCCAAGTAGTCATCACATCTATTTCAGAATGATTTTCCATAGTCTCCATTATAACCATTGTTTCATCAAACCAATCATGAAGGAGTTCTCCAAACTCGCCATGACCTTTAAACTCAAGAATTCCATGTTTAATTGCATTACGGGTAAACTTGTCAAATTTGTCAGAGTTCGGTTTCGATTCAGATGAAGTCATTAGACATATCCAGTCACTCTCGGGCATTTTGCCTTCAAGCATTTCATCATAATTAATCCAAATTACTTTTCTACTTTGATATGTTTTTATTTCGTCCATTATTAATGCTCCACAACATCTGTATAAAGATGCATCTTATCCTTCACAGAAGATACAGATAAGGAACTTTATTTTTCTTATGTGCATCCCTTCTTATAACTTCATCTGCTGATTTACTCAAGAAAAAAGAGAACCAAACTGATTCTCTTTTTTCTTTTTAAGTGAAAGATTTATAATTCTACCATTCTCTTCGGTTTATTTCCACATGGTTTTCAACCGAAAAAATGGTTTATTTCATTTTTACTTATTTAAGAGTGAATATGGGCTTCGTGACCATAAAGACCGGCTGCTGTTCCTCCCAGGCCAACGTTTACTCCAATGACAACAGGAAGTCTCAATTTATCAACAAGCCTTGCCCCTCCACAACATACGAAGCGTCCACTGTCTGCCAACATACCGCCTAGCAAAAAACGCTCGTTTTGATGCACAAATACTTCTACGGCAGACATGATACATAAAATCGCCCCTCCGACAAGTTCCACACCACCAATTATTATCCGGCAACCATCTTGTGTCGCATTTTCGATGGTACATGATGCAATTATACCTATTACTCCAAAAAAGACATAGACGATACGAACAGCCAGTTCATCGGTTTTGACGCCATCCGTTTGACCTAAAACGATCATAGACACCACCGTAAAGGCAAAATAAAACACACCAGCAAATATCCTTGTCTCATCAGGCATTTTATGGACTCCATCCAACAAGATTGCCCAAATTGCACTCAAACATGACATAACTCCCGCCACAATACAGCCTGTCTCAATAGAGATACCCTCAGCAAAAGCAAATCCTGCAAAGCTCAACGGAATAGCAGCTAGCAAAGAAATCATCCCAATAACGGTCATTGGTGTTCCAAAGATTCCTTTATAAATACTGCTCAATACAGGTACGTAAATCTCAGCCTTAAGTGCTTCAAAAGCTTGGCGCACAAGGCCTCTTACTTTATCGGTCAATGTAGCCAGTTCTCCTTTAATTTCCGTAAGAATCTCTGGAACTAATAAAATACACTCTTTGATGATGGTTAGCAGTTCGTTGAATGTTTTTTCGGCGAATGCTGCTGGAGGGTTGATGAGCTCTTGCAAGCGATTGACAGCTGTTTCTCCTTCTAATTGTAACTTTGATTGGATTTTAGCAAGAATCTGCGTGAGCTGAGCGTAAATTTCTGAGGTGTCCATCTGAAAATTGAGCTTAGCTGCGAATAAATTTGATGAGTTTGTTGCTAAGTCAAAAAATTTGTTGATGGGATTGATGGCTGATCCGGAATTGGCAGGAAGATAATCCATGATACCACCTGTACCAAAACTATCCATTTTTTTATCTCCACCTTGTTCAGGAGTCATTTGGAAAGGGCCACTTAGTGTAGAGCTTATCGTAGCAATGAGTGACTCTATCTTTTGTATGGGGTCTTGAAGCCGTTTGTCAACCTCATTCGCCATAGACTCCCAGCCCGAGTTGTATAGATTTTCAATCATCTCCTTGTTTCGCTTAATCTCGTCCCAATTAAACAAGAATCCAAGAAGATTCATGGTCCAGCCAATGACTGTTCCAGCAGCTGTTCCAACCTTGTCGAAAATAACTTGTACAAACCCGAGAGCATCTCGAACAACAACAATTTCCAGAGCCAGGCTAAATTGCAGTTCATCCATGACAAAATTAATTTGAGCCTTGATACCATCCACTATATACTCAACAATTTTAGCTCCAGTGCTAACAACAGCCTGAATTGCGTCTCCAATCGTTGTTGCGATCCAGTTAAAAGGATTAAATCCTAAGTTTTGGAAATTAGGATGATCCTTGAATGTACTTATATCTGGATACTGTTGTTTCAGTTCTTCTAACTCTTTTCGATCAATTTCCCGATAGGAAGGAATATCCTCTGAAAAACTAAGTACCCAAGGTGATTGATTGGAATTGGGCTCTAATTTTCGATCTCCCATCGAATTCTCTATAGAAGTTAATTGATGACTACAAATATTCCGAATAGCATTTCCAACGGCACCTACCGTACCCGCCAAATGCGGAGGAATTACCTGATATCCTCCCAGATTTGCTAATAAATCCTGATCACTAACGTTCTTGTACCTTTCATATACGGCTTCGTCCGGAGTAACTTTTTTAGAATTGGCATCAGCGTTGTTGTCCTTATTGGTACTCACAGTCAGAGAGGGTGCATGACCACTATGTTCCAGTTCATATTCAACGCTAATTTCACCCGCCGCATTGGTCATTACAGCTTGTGGGGTTAAAGCGGTCATTTGGGTGAATTTGCCATTTAAATGGCAAGGGTAATAATTACTAGGGGTAATAAATACTTCGGTTAGTGGTATAGGTTCATTATATTGATCCAATAATCGGATTGTTGTGTGAAAACATTTTCCTTCCAGTAGCGGTTCTTCTTCCTGTGGTTTTGAGGCATCATCCCATTCAACGGTTTTGGTGGACCATCGTTTTTGATAAGAATTTTTGTCCGCATATTGTCGTTGATAGTACTCTATTATTCGCCCTTCGTTACTGACAATATAAGTCATGGGAAACTTTGAGTTGGGAAGACGGTTAGATGTTAAAAATGTATTAAACATTGGTTCTTCGTGAAAAGGCATCATCTTAGTCCAGCTTCTGTGCGCAGGTATAGGGTCTTCGGGCTTTTCACGTAAGTAAGTTTTCGTTAAGTGCGCTTTAAGACTAAGTTGTTTAATGTCTATTGACCCCATGTATGGAGGGACATAGATATAGGTAACCATAGATATGCTCGTAAATATGGAAATGTCGCCAACATTATTTCTTTCAGCCGTAATTTTTAATTCAGGGGGGATATTTATCCAATCGTAATTGTCATCGGGAACAGGAAGTTCAATATCTCTACTAACGATCCCACTTCTGACATATGTATCATTCTCCTGAATCACCTCTGTGACGATGAGTTGCGTGGCATATCGATTGCCTTCAACTTTTCCGAGGTTTACCTGATAAAAGGATGCTTTTCCTTCGGAATCTTCGCAAGAGGAAAAATCAAATTGCGGATACTTGGAGTGGATGGAATCTATTCCAGTCCCCCAGACATTGTTAAAAAGAACTGTATCTCCTGATACTTCCCGGCCACTCCATCCTTTCATATTACCCGATTCGGCTGCAACTAATTTCACCAATGGCCAAGAACCATTTGAGCTTTGCTTCATCCTTGGTTTCACTATTCCAGGAATTCCTGTCTTGTAATAACCAAATGCTCCCTGGTCCAGACGAATGATGACGTTTCCTAATACTAGAAATAGGCCATCATCATGTAGTCCTATACTACTTTTGGCATCGGGAAGATCTATTCCTACCGTACCAATTGTTTCCAATTCAATGGTTTTACTCTCACTGTTAATTTTTACTTCATAGATAGTTGTTCCACCACCGATTGACCAGGCAAAAGCTCTTTGGTAATAAAGCTCTGGTGTTTCAGGGTCAACCAAATTAGGAGACACCTGTACTCCGTTAATCGCCTTTCCTGTCAAGGTAGTTTTTACTCGTCCGGTACTGGCGTCCGGGTCGACATAGGTGCAACTCAAATTCTGATTGGCATCTATTGTTAAAAGATCTATTGATCCAAGCTTATTCAGCTTTGATTCAACTGTTAAAATGCTTGTATCTAGTTGGTTTCTACCAACACGATAACTTTGCATCATTGCCGTTTCTGTCTGAAACGAATGGTTGTCTGACATGGTCATAAGTTTTAACGGTTAATACTAACTCTGAACTTAGCAATTAATAATGACTTTCCTATCCGAATTCAAATAAAATAATCTTACAAAATATCAAGACCTGTTTACCAGACTGTTACTAAAAAACTACGCCAAATCTGATCAATTTTGATTCTTAAATAAGCCAAAGGAAAACAGTGAATTCTCGTACTAGAATAACCATTTAATGAAGACAACTAAAACTACTCACTACATTAATGCATTACTCTACATCAGTCATGATTCTAAGAAAAGAACTGTCTACATTGGAATAATAAAATCCAGATCAACATAAAATCACTACCAATCTTATATTAATCACTACCAACTTTATAATAACAATGAAAGACTGAACTGATTTAGGCTTGCAAGGTCTATTTTTGCCGAAAAAAAATAAAAAATGAGAAAAATTTTAGTTTTTACCGCATTAAGCTTAACCCTTTTTACCGTTTCATGTAAGAAAGACTATTCTTGTGACTGTACTACCACAACTATTACTACAACGGAGGAATATGACCCATTTTTTGATACTTGGGAGACAACAACGACAACAACTACTGCGGATATCACACATAACTTTCAGGCGAAAAAGAAAGATGCGAGCAGCATATGCTCTGGATACAATAGCAGTACTTCCTTTTTAGGCGTTTCGTCAAATACTGTTTGTAGTTTAAAGTAATTCTTTTAAGCTTCAAGCTTTGATGCCCTACTTATAGGGCATCATTTTTTAATCTATAAGTACTCTAAACCCGACTTGTTAACACCTAAGAAAACCTAAGTACAACAAATTTATTTTCTTTTGGCCAGCATCATCCACCAACCTTGCTGATGATCGGCTCCAGTATAATAAAGATATTCTTCTCCTGTCGTTTTGTCAAAAGTAATTTGAGGAGCAATAATT
>JAKSBJ010000403.1 GCA_022361195.1 Flavobacteriales bacterium | reverse complement strand
GCAGCAACATTGTCAATCTCTGCCATTTGAACTCCCCAACGGTTTACAATAATGCAGTTGAAAGTCTGTATTCCTTCTGATAAGAAATCAAAAGTGAAAACATCATTGACTCCATCCCCATCAGGAGTAAAGATGTTTGGAGGAACTACCTTTAATGGATTAAATACCGTAATGGTTTGACAACTCTCATGCTCACATCCGTTTTTATTTTGGATTTTTAAGCAGATTTCATAGGTTCCTCCTTCTTCATAACAAGTGTCGTAAACAGTGTAATATTCTGCATCTTGATGAAGAGTTGTCTGTGCATCAGGATAGTTAAAATTCCACCAGAAAGTTGAATCTCCATCCGAATCAGCATCTTCATCGGTAAAGTACATAGATTGGTTGATGAGTTCTACACAAACAGTTGCAGTACCTTCTAAGTTTGCATTCAATTGTTGAGATACCACATCAAATTCTGAGAATGGGTTTAAAGAATCCAGTACAATTACCTGAGTTAAAATACATCCATTGTTGTCTGTTACTGTGATTTCATAATCTCCCGGGTTTAATCCTCCCCAGGTGGTGTTAATAGAAGTAGCTCCAGTACCCAAATTCTCCCAGAGGTAAGTATAATCTGGAGTACCACCTGTAGCAGCTGCATACACCTGTCCACTACCACTTTGGTAATGATATAGTCTACAATAAGCTGGTTCATACCCAATTTCAGAGAACTCTAACATAGGAGGTTCAGTGATGGTAAAGGTTGTTGAAGCAGCACATCCTGCACTGTCAGTAATATCAAGTTCATAATCTCCTGCAACAAGGCCGCCAATAGAATCCAAAGCAGGACCGTTTTCTCCGGTAGACCAGATGTAAACAATTAAGTCTTTTGGTCCCTGAGCATTGTAAACGGTATCGGCAATGGCATAACCTGTTGCATCACCATGACAGGCAATGTGACCTAAATCCATTTCAATCTCCATTTCTTCAGGTTCAGTGATAATCACACTTCCTTCAGCGGTACATCCTCCTCCATCATCAACATCGTAGTAATAGGTTCCGGCAGCTAATGAGTTAACGGCATTGGACCCTCCAATGTTAATGGTTTCATCATCTTCATTGGTAATGATAAAGGATGAACCTTCTCCTCCGGCTCCTCCTGAGATGAGTACAGTAAATGATCCGTCTGAATAACCAAAGCAGGTTGGATTGTTTTGTACAATGGAGATATCAGGCTCTGAGGTCATAACAATGGGCATATTAAAGTTATCGGTACATCCATTGTCGGTCGTTACTGTTAGGTTAATGGTATAAGTTCCGGCAGCACCATAGTTATGGGATGGATTTTGATCGGATGATCCTCCGGTATCACCAAAGGTCCAGTTCCAATCGGTAATACTTCCAGGAGCATCAACGGATGATCCATCGACAAAGTCAACGGTGTTGGCAATACATCCTCCGGTTAATCCATCGGCTGATGAAATACCATTGATCTCAAATTCAAAGTCGGCCTCTGGAGCTGGGAATACCTCAACGGTAATTGTTGTATCGTCAGTGCAGCCGGCGTCTGAAGTAACACTTAAGGTTACATCGTAGGTTCCGGGTGAATCATAGGTATGTGATGGACTGGCTTCATCGGCATCATTTCCATCACCAAAGTCCCAATCCCAAGCTGTTATTGTTCCACCATCAACGGTTGATCCATCAGTAAAATTGACGGGATTCGGATCGCATACATCATCAACATTAAAACTCGCTACCGGATCGTTTGGAATGGTCAAAGTATATTCTTTTAAATCACATTCTCCATCCAAATAATATACTGCCTGGTAGGTTCCGGGACCTGTTGGCATTACGTCTAAAGTAGGATCTGTTTCTCCTACCAAAGCCACACCTTCTAAATACCATTGCCAGCTTCCGCCAACAGTATCAATAGAAGTGCTCAGTTCCAAGTCTCCAGCACACCAACTACCACTTTCAACAATATCGGATGAAGAAGCAAAAGAAGCACTGTCTAATAAAACTAACTCATCCACATAAAAGAAATCCCAGGTAGAAGGTGTAGGTTCGCAATCACTACCAATACATACGGCATTAATGTCTACTGTGGGAGTAAAGTTGAGCGTTACGTTTATCCATGATCCGTCCATTGGAACAACGACAGGTGTAACGTCCAATAGTTCCCAACTTCCTTCTCCAATTGGGCAATCATTGTCGGCCCACGGTAAATCGGCACAATCAGGTGTTCCAAAAATGGCTAGGTCCAAGTCATTACCCGAATCTCCCCAGGCAATGGATAAGTTCAAAACGTAAGGTGTTCCGGCCAGCATAGGTGAGGTTAAACAAGCACCTACATATTCTTGCCAAGGAGCTGATCCTTGCTCGTAAAATCCGGCATACCCATCACCACCTCCGGGTAAAGGAAACAAGGGGGGAGTCATACCCACTTTGGCCGTAATACCGCAAGTATTAAAATAATCTGAGGTCGCTGTTGAGGCCTGAATCCAGGTATCTGCACAGGTTAATTCAGCCGGAAAGGTAGGGCAACAACTCATTTCTTCAAATGAAGGATTGGGAATAAGGGAAGTAATGGCTTCCCCAACTAATCCTGCGCATTCACATTCGTCATCGTTTAAGTCTATTAGTCCGTCTGAGTCGTCATCAATTCCGTTTGTACAATCTTCTTGTGCTTGAATCACAAAAGGAAAAAGAAACAAACAGAATACGAAAAGTATGTACTTCTTCATGCTGGGAGTTTTGCCCTAATTTAAACATAATCTTTTTATTTTTAACTAGGAATCAATGATATAGGCATAAGTACCAAATATTAAATACTTAGATGAAATAAAGGAAAGGGATGTTAAACCTTTGTGCCAAACTTTTGTCAATGAATAGGGTAAAAGATTTTTACCTTTAAAAGATATTCCAAACTATGAAAAGATTTATAACCACTTTTTCCGCATTATTGCTGGCATTTACGGCTGTTGAGGGCAGGGCGCAACTGACTGCAACCTATGATGATATTTCCATTCCAATGAGTGATGGGGAATTCCTAGAGGCGGATGTTTACATCCCTTCAGGAGTGACTTCAGGAGAGGTTATTTTAATTCAAACTCCTTACAATAAGGAATGGTTTGCATGGTCATTACCCATGGGAGTAGGAATGGATTTGGATGCACAGCCCTTTATTTGGGTGATTGTTGACTGGAGAGGATTTTATGGCTCTGCTGGTGCAGATGTTTCGGATGTGGATAGAGGACAGGATGCTTACGATGTTTGTGATTGGATTGTGGCTCAGGCCTGGCATGATGAGCGAATTGGAACCTGGGGACCGTCAGCCTTGGGAGGGGTGCAATATCAACTAATTGATAAACATCATCCTAATCATGTATGTGCTGTTCCTTTAGTGGCTACAGGACATCAGGACTATGACTCTTATTTTTATGGAGGAGTTTTGGAGGAGGCTAGACTGTATCAATTGGATGCTTTGGGTTATGGATTGTCACCTTTCATTTTAGCGAATCATTATGATGGCCCGCTTTGGAATTTTTCAGCAGCGGCGAGTTGGTATGCTTCTGAAATTGATATTCCGACTTTACAAATTGGAGGTTGGTACGATCATAACATCGATAAGATGATTGAATTTTATGAATCAAGCCGTAATGATGCTGATCCTTCAGTGACTGACGAACAGTGGTTGTTGGTGGGGCCTTGGGTGCATGGTGGAACAGGTTCTGCCTATGTTGGTTCAGCAGATCAAGGCGAACTAACTTATCCAAATGCTGAATTTGTGAGTGATACAATGGCCTGGGAGTTTTTGGAGTATTATCTGATTGACGCACCTAATGGATGGAATTTAACGGACAAAATCACTTATTATGAAATGGGGGGAAATGACGAGTGGTGGACGTCAAATGAGGACAATTTTGAGGCGGTTGGAACTTCTGTTTTATACCTTACAGCTTCAGAAAAGCTGACTTCTCTAGACGGAGCTGGAAGTAGTTCTTTTGTATCGGATCCGTCAAATCCTTCACCTACTATTGGTGGAGCTACCTTGTCAGATGATTTGGAGCAAGGACCCTATGATCAAAATAGTTTGGATGCAAGAACAGATGTTATTACGTTTTCCACTGCCGAATTAAATGATGAAGTGTCAATAAGCGGACGTGTGAGTTTAAATCTATACATCAGTTCTGATCAACCGGATTGTGATATTGCGGTTCGTTTGGTTGATGTTTATCCCGATGGACGTTCGATGTTGATTACGGATGGTATTCAACGAATGCGATTCAGAAGTGGGGATTATACTGAAACAGGAGAGGAGATGATGGAAGATGGGGTAGTCTATGATGTCACCATTGACTTGCCTTTTACCAATTACAGCTGGTTGCCCGGACATAAAATCAAAATTTATGTAAGTGGAAATAATGCCTCAAGGTTTAATGTCAATTTGCAGGATGGAGGCGCTATGTATGAGAGTGGAACGGGTAATGTCGCCAACATCACAGTTCATCATAACGAGGACCATCCTTCACAAATCATCCTTCCGGGTGAAAACCCAACACTCAGTTTTAAAGAACCTGAGGCGGCTGGCCAATTGGCTGTTTTTCCAAATCCGGTAAGGAATGAATTAACCATTTCAGGCCCTGTTAAAAGTGATCAAAGTTATGAGCTATTTGACCTTAGAGGTAAACTTCTTTCCAAAGGTCAATTAAATGGGAATACTCTTCATACAAATCAACTAGAATCTGGAATGTACATGCTTAGAATAATGGATGAAAACAACCATTCAAGTACAGTACATTTTATTAAAAACTAAATTTTTAGTTTTTCAAGGACTCTTCACGTTTTTGAGCTATTTCTTGTAAAAAACTCCGTATTTTCGACAGGTAGGTTGTTTGCTCTTCAGTGAGAGCATCTTTCATAATCTCCAGCATAAAGTCCAGCTGTTCTCGTTCACCAATGATGTCCTTAATACTTCCTTTCGACTTGAAAATTTGCTTATAGTTCTCTATGATATCATCTTCTTTACGATGTGCTTCAGAATCTGGGAACAATACCAGGACAATGTCAATATTAATAAGTGTTACCTCATCCCAAAAGCTCTTTTTAGTATGCGATTTGAGTTCATCTTGAAGATGGGTGAAATAGTCAATTGGATTAACCTTCATCATCTTTTTAAAGGCTTGATTTAGGTTAAATTTTGGATCCATTTGTTTTTGAATCACTAGAGCCATGGCATAATTCGTAATAGGGTAAACTATGCGTTGTAAATCATCCGGATCTAGCAGTTTATAGCTTTCCCAATAAGCCGCTTCCATATCCTGAATTAATTTTTTTCGAGTATCAGGTTCGGTAATTTGAGCTGTTCGTTTGTAAAAACTTCCCAACAATGCATATCGACCAGAAGTAGCACCTAAACCAATAAGTGCATTTAGTTTTTGCTCAATCTCTTCTAAAATTTCTTGGCTAAACTCTTGGTTTTTAACCATTGCTTTTGCACGATAATTACAATATTGTTCAATGGACCTAACAGAGAAGTTGGCTTTTTCAACCGAGAATAAAGATTGGAATTTGGCAATGGCCTTGTCATAATAACCCAATTCGCCATAAATAGTCGCCTCTTTTTCAGTAATCTCGGCAGTGAGCAGATTGTTTTGCTTCACATTATTCATGAGTCGTTTCAAATCGCTTTTAACCCATTTCATATGCTCTCTACGTTTAGCGTTTGTGAGCAAATTATCCAATTCTATTGCCACGTGAGACGGAAGGTAATAATCTTCTAAATTCGGTTTATACGCTCGGGTGTTACTCATGCTAAAGAATGGGTCTCCATAACATTGATAAGCGCCCCAGGTATTGGTATAATCAAAGGCCATATAGCAATGATTACGAGCTGTTTTTACAGCATCTCCAAAGTTGACTCCATTCATCAGTTCTTGATACAATTTATCGGCGAAGGCTTTGGCTGCTGAATCGTTTACAGCCCAACCGGCAACTACAATGGCTTTTACACCCATTCTTATGAGTTGGGTTCCAATATTCGCAGCCAGGTTATTTCTACTTTCCGTATATTCTTTGCTGTCTTGCATACTACCGGAGTAACAGCAATTAATAAAGACAAAATCTGGAACGTAAGAAAGTTGATTGAATAAGGCTGGACTTAAAATCTGATCTTTTCCAATGACGATTCCAACTTCACCTTTTTCAGGATCGTAAACCCCATGCGCAGCAAAATGAAGAATTTTGTACTTGGTTTCATATAGTTTGGCCAAAATTTCATCGCCTTGTTCGTTCACACTATAGGTCACATTAAATCCAATATTAGATGACTCTAAAATATTCTGAACCGATTCGGCTTCAACTTGAGCTGCAGGTAAAGAGCTTAAATCTGTATTTGAATAATCAGGATTACCTACGACAAGAGCTATTTTGGATGGAGCTCTTTTGATGTTGGTTAGATAATTAGGAGTGTATAATTGACGAATCAGTCCCGCTCTTGTAAAAGTTGGCTCGGTGTCATAGTCTGTATCATGGAACATTTCCCACGGAATGGCAGCTGAAACTTCATCAACTTTCCAATGAATATTGTGTTGGTTGCGAATAAGGCCTTTAAAGTTATTCGGCATCATAATCTCCATTAAAACTTTGGATAATCGCATGTCCCAACGACTAGACTGTGCCATTTTACGTACCAATCGATCAAATTCCTTAAGTGGAATGGCTACATCTTCTAATTCAACTCGAGCTAAACCGTTTGATGATTCATAAGTAAATCCATCATTTACACCTTCTTTTTCTCTGGCTTTTGTTCCAAACTTAATCCACCAGCTTTCATCTTCTTTAAAAGGAGAGATCTTTTTAGCATTATAACCAACGTTAAGCTTACCTTGCAGTTTTAAACGATAACGTTGATCTTCTCGTTCAAGCTTTTTTAAGGCAGAATAGGCCATGGCGGCTTTTTCTTCGTAAAGCTCTATGAACTCAATTTTTGTAATTTCTTTTGCGTTACCTTCTAGCTTACGAATGGTCGTATTTGCCCGGCTGGTTCCAACCAAAATGGCTTTAACCGAGTCGGAAATTTTAATCTGCCCAAAATTACTTCCTACCAATAGGAAAGACAGTCCGTTTTTAATGCTTTCATCGTCATCACATGAATGATGTAAAGCATAATTCAACACCATTTTTTCAATGGTTTGAGCCAAACGATAAACGTTGAGCTTCTCAGAGTCCCCAATTCCGACAATTGCAGCCCCCTTAAACAACTTTTCGGCTGAATTAATGATGATGAGATTATCCCCAATTTCGTAAGGATAAACTCCAGCTCTTTCACGTTCTGAAAGTTCATAATTGACTAATTCGTCAATCACCTTTTCCGCGCCTATAATACCATCGTCCTTAAAGTGACCTGCTACTACAGGATAAGAAGCCGCGCGAAGTGAAGCATTGGTCACTGTAACTTCAAAATTACTCGACTCGTGAGGCAATTTATCCGATTCGGCCTCATCAAAAATATTTCTAAAGATGTCCTCATCCGAAAGTCCGTAAAACACAATTTCATCATTTACAACATGATTTCCAGTTGATCGAACTACAGGTTTAGTTAATGAGAGTTTGTTAGTGCCACCTTTAAATAAAATGTCCAAAATTCCACCAAATAAATCGGGATCATTTGGTAAGTTAGTATGGTCGGTTTGAGTATAATAAACTCTTTCTGGATCTAGATTAACCGGAATACCCGATTCCCAGGTTACGCTACCGTCGCCAGCAGCAGTTTTTTTGTATTCAATGTCACTTTTACCAAACCAGTTTTCAGTGAATTCGTAATCGCATACGGTGGAATCTTTTTTACCGGCAATGTAATAGGTGTTTTCAAAAGTTTCTTTTCGGTCAAAGGCTTCAACTTTTGCCTTATACTTCTTAAAAAATGTCCGCATACGCTGAGTAGGAACGGTCATTTTACTACCAGCATGTTTTTGTACTTCATTCCAAAAAGCTGCCGATTCAAATTCGCGATTATCAATAGGCAATAACTGATAAATACCCGGATACTTAACAAAGATCTTTAAAAGCTCCTTTTTGTTGTGCTTAATATCAACCAAGGCCAGTTGTTTTACACGTTTGGAGTGACCGGTAAGCACTTCCATAATTAAATAAGAACCTAACCATGGTGTTCCAAGCATTAAAAAACGGGATGAATCATTCTGCTTGAATTTTTCCCAAATGTCAGGATTATCCATCCAAACCTGACGAGCCAATAAACCTCCCATTGAGTGAGCTACAACATGCAATGGTGTTTGAGGGAATGCCGTTTGAAATTCACGAATTTTCCCAGCTAGTTTTTCAGCTTCTTTCGCAATATCCTTCCTCCAATCAAATGAAAAGGTTAAAACCTGGTGGGTCTTAGATAAATGACGAACGAGCTTTTCATAGTATTTCTTTAGTACACCTGAAGCATGAACGTTATCAGCATCAATGGATAAGTACTTTTTCATTCCCCCTTTAAAGAGTTCATCCATTCCAATCCAAACATGATGGTCTCCATTACGCAAAGCACTCCCCATAATACCCGGAATTACAATCGCAATTGGTTTAGAGCCATCAATGGTTTGTTCCCATTCAAGTCCTTCAAAATTGGCCAAACGTAAAATGACGCCTCTGTCCGAATCTTCTTCAACTTGTCTTGGAATGTGACGAAATTTTTCCCAGGCAGAATCTGTTTTACATAAAGCAGTGAAAACAGCATTTTGAGTATAAGCTTTGCTGAAGTAGTTTAAATGGTGTGTTTCTGAATTTTTAGATAAAAAGGCATGAAGTCCATTTTTCCGGGAAACTCCACGGGTCATACTACGTGTATCCACAACATAATCATTGGATTTCATGTAAAATAGATTGGTTAATACAACCAATGCCATTCGTTTAAAGCTTCCTCCAATATCAGCATCTCCCTCTATGACATACAATTCGCTTGGAACAACTTCTCGAGGATTGTTCAGCATTTTAACAATGGGTTCTTTTGGAACCATGGCCCAAAGTCCCGGCATAATTTCAGGATTGGTCTTTTGACCTATAATTCCAGTCAATAGTTCCTTTATGACTTGATAAACAGGATTTAATTTCCCTCCAACAACAGACCCTATGGCCAATAGCAGTCCATTGAGGAAAATATCGAGTCGTTTGGATAAAATCGTTGTTCCTTGAGCCGGACAAGCAACTCTCAACAACTTACCAATTTTAATTTTTTTATGTTGCAAACTCAGATTTAAAGCCTGAATGACATCAGCTGTCTTTTGATGATTTTCCGCGATTTCATCAATCTCAGCTTGTCGAAATCCTGCTTCATATTGGGAAGAGTTTGCGGTATCTAATCGGCATAAGATGTCGGCAACTAATCCCCCTCTCGAGTGACTCATGATGTCCAGTTCAATCTCCCCTTCTACATGCTTTAAAAAGTCCATGGCATTTTCAAAAGGACTCTTCCCAACAGTGTAATGCTCCAAACTAATCACATTACCGTTGTATTGGTTGTAAATCTTTACCCAAATGTTTTCATCTCCTTCCAATAAACCTCCAAATGATCCCCAACCACTCGAAACGGTTCCATGAATGAGCAAAAGGTATTTTTCTCCATTGCCTTTAACACTGTCAATTTTTTTAAGATCAAAATTGCGCCCAACGCTATATAACCCTTCAGGAATAACACCCTCTTTGTCCTTTAAAACATTGGTGTCAACTTTTGTCGTGAGTTTTTTGGCAATAGATGCACTAAGAGTCTTTTTGGTAAAGCGTCTAAAAAGTCGAACAACTGCATCTTTAATTATCCCCCTATCTAAATTATTAGACTGAATGCGAGGATTAAAACTAATTGCGCCCGACCGATCAACATTTTGGGTTGGATCAATAATCTCATCCAGATCAAGTCCAGAACCTATCCATTCACTATCATCTTCAAAAACCAATTGAATAACATCCTCATCTTTGACCACAATTTCAAAATCTCCAGCCGATGTATCTCGATCTAAACTTAAATGAATACTCTCCTGCAATTCTAAACCAAGGAGGTTATCATCTGAATATAGTTCATGTAATTTATCTTCTTGTTCTTCGGACGAACGTCCTTGTATAATTAGCTTTTTCATACAACTAGCTTGGGGTTAATGAAATTGATTTAGTGTCCTCATAAAAATAGCAATTCTACTTTATCAAATGACTGTAGCTGAGAATAATTCACCTAAATAGAATATGATTTTAACATTAAGGTGTGGGCCTGATAATAATTCACGATAAATTTCGCTTTATCTTTGACAAGATTAAAACTCGTTGATTGAGAAGATTCATTGTCATACTATTACTTTACAGTTTTTTTTCCGAAAACCTTTCGTTTTTGTCTCCAATGGACGTGAATGAAAGCATGATGAAGCATTCTTCACTAGCAGGTTTTCATCCGTCGATTAGAATTAATGAAATATGGATGGATCAGCGAGATCATCTTTGGATTGCGACCAATGGAGAAGGAGTGATTATTTATAATGGGAAACGGCACACCTTATTGAATACAGAAAAAGGTTTGTCCAGTAATGTAGTCTGGGATTTTGAAGAGGATAAGGATGGGCGAGTGTGGATTGCTACCAATCAAGGAGTAAGTATTTATGACGGTCGCAATTTTAGTTATTTGAGTAAGGATAAAGGAAATTTCGGAGCAGCAGCCGTTCGATCTCTAATGAGAGATTCAAAGGATAGAATGTGGGTCGGAACGACAGGAGGGGGATTTAGCATTCATGAAAACAATGAGGCCGTTCATTACATGGAAATCGAGGGTAATGATGATATTCAAATCACAGATATTTATGAGGCGAAAGACGGTAGAGTATGGTTAGGGACCTATGGATTCGGGGCAATAGAATATAATGATGGAAAGATTACTTCTCATCCTTTTGAAAAAGGAAGTTCAGATTCATATATCACAAGCATTGAAAGTAGTTTAAATGAATCTTCAGATGCGATTTGGTTTGGATCTTATGGCGGATTGTTAAAGTTTGAAGGTGGAACGTGGAGTAAGGAATGGGATGAAAAGGTATCAGCTATTTTATTGGATGGGGAACAATTGTGGATGGGAACTACAGAAGGGTTCGTAAAGTGGAACGAGCAGGCCCAGTCTGAGATTATTTTGCCAACAGCAATGTTAGAGGAAGGTAGTGTACGGTGTATTTCTAGTGACAGATGGGGGAATATTTGGATAGGACATAGAAAACTAAAGCTTACACAATATCCAACTAAGGGCAATTATAAAAAGCAACGAGATATTGAGAACTTAACCTCTGTGCCTGTGATAACGGAAATAGAGGTCAATCAGAAGAAAATAAATTGGGTAGAGTTGGAAGGTGCTGATTTTCAATTTATGGAAAAGTGGTGTGGTTATCCCGAAAATCCTGCACTGGATCACGAACTAAATGAACTATTGTTTAGGTTTAACGGAGTTACCTATAGAGAAAATGACAAGGTTTTTTACAGCTGGCGATTAATGGGATTGAATGAGGAGTGGAGTACCTGGTCCGAAAAAGATCATGTCCTGTATTCTGATCTACCAACAGGCAAGTTTACATTTGAGTTAAAGTGTAAAAATCTAAATGAAAATATCTCCGAAACGGTTTCATTTAGATTTGAAATAAGAAAAGCCTATTGGGATACATGGGTTTTTAGAATAAGCGTTGTTTTGGGTGTTTTGTTCTTCATCTTTCAAATCTATCGTTGGCGAAAAAATTCATTTTCAAATCATTTAGATTGATGTCCCTATTTCATTATGTTTGTTGAAAGTCCATCAGAATATGAAAGAGATTGTTTCGGAAATTAATCAATTGCGTTTTCAACTTCACCAAATCGCCGAAGTTTCGGGAAAAGAGGAAAAAACGGCCCTTTTTATAGAAAATGAGCTTAAGAAATGTCAACCTTCTGAACTAAAAACTAAAATAGGAGGCGAAGGTTTATTTGCTCGTTTTGATTCGGGAAAGGAAGGAAAACATATTGTTTTTCGGTCCGAGCTGGATGCATTACCAATTCAGGAGGTGAATACCTTTGAGCATCGATCTAACACCGAGGGCGTTTCACACAAATGTGGTCATGATGGTCATATGTCCATTTTGTTAGGAGTTGCAAAATACTTGCACCAAAATCCCTTAAAGACAGGAAGTGTTAGTTTGTTGTTCCAACCAGCCGAAGAGTCGGGACAAGGAGCAAAAGCAATGTTGGATTCAGGAATTATTCAGCTATTGGAGCCCATTGATATGTTTTATTCCCTGCACAACATTCCAGGACATTCCGAAAATGAAATTCACTGTCGTGCTGGAATTTTCACACCACATGTTATTAGCCTGGAGGTAAAATTGATCGGAAAAGAATCGCATGCAGCCGAACCGGAAAATGGGATCAATCCTGCCACAGCTATTTCGGAGATAATTCAGGGACTTAATCAACTTCAAAACCTCGATAAAAACACCAATGATTTTAAATTAATCACGCCGGTTTTTATTCAAATGGGACAAGAGTGGTATGGAATCTCGGCTGGAAACGCGGTTTTAGGTTATACAATTCGTACTTGGGAAACAGCAGTTATGCGACAATTACAGCGTGAATGTGTGCAGTTAATTGAGCGTATAGGAAGTGAACATAATCTGCAATTAACGACCCATTTCTTTGAGGAATTTAATTCGGTAGTGAATGATCCTTTGGCGGCTGAGCAAATTGAAAAGGCAGCTCAAAATGTCAATTGTGCTTTTAAGCAAATGACTTATCCAATGAATTGGGGAGAAGATTACGGACTTTTTACTCAAAAGTACCGTGGAGCTATGTTTGGTTTGGGAGCTGGGACAGCAATGCCAGCCTTACACAATCCGGATTATGATTTTCCTGATCAAATTGCAGAGTCCGGCATCAAAATGTTCGTTGACCTTATCCACCAAAATGACTTACTGTAAATTCATTTTGAATGTCAGGGTCATAAAAATTATTGAATCGATTCTTCATCGTCTGCTTGACATAACCAATAGTATCATCATTGAGACGTTTGAAAGCTCCCGGAGAAAATTTCCATTCTCGTTTTAAAGAATTGATACTATGAGCTTGATCAAAGAATCCTGCGCTTAAAGCGTTAGAGGTTAGCGAGTCAGGATCCTCAATTAAGGTCAAAAAATAATTCAATCGCCAGGTGCAAGCCAATTGTTTGGCACTAATTCCCAGGTTCTTTTTAAAGGCCTTATGCAAAGCCTGTCGAGATACGCTAAATTCCTGACACAACTCATCAATCCGAACATTTCCCTTTCGGTCTAAAATGTAATTGACTTTATCTCTTAAGGCCGAATTGAGTTGAAGTTTGGATGAAATCAATTCATACGATCCTAATTCCAACAATGGTTGTATCCATTCAAAGTCCGGATTTTGACCAATTTCTGTATGTATTTTAGTTAAAACAGAGTTTTGTTGGTTGACCTCAGTGAGTTCACAAATCCCATCTAATTTTTCAATATCAACATCTACAATGTTGTTTAATGCAAAAGCCTTGTATCTAATCCCAACCAGTATTCCGTCCGAATGAACATGGTGCAGTTGATTGAGCAAAGGAAAGAGATAAGTTCCTTTAGAATAGGTTTTACCATTATCCATTTTAAAAGGCTGTGTGGCAAAAACGACGTTGAATGTTCCGTCAGGAAAAAGTAAAAGAGGGTGTTGTTCAGCATTTGGAGAAAATCGCCAATAACTTTCAATGTAACGGGAGAGTTCCTTTTTCGCTTTTGCTTCCTGAATTAACATTGATATAAAGATACGAAGGCCAGGTCTTTACTTGAGTTAAAAACGGTTAAAAGGAGCACTTTTTTGGTGAATGGGATTGTGGAACTGGATAAACGGCTTTTATAGGTTGACATTTTTCCAATTTTCTCCGCTAACAGGCTTCTAATTTTGAACTATAAAACAATAGTAATATGGCCAAGGATAGTGTTAAAAATAGGTTAAAGGTAATGGAGGCTAATCGTTAGCATCAGATATTTACCGCTCAACACAAAAAATAAAAACCGCTCATAATTTCGGACCTAAAAATAACCGATGAGAGAAAAAGGAAATGAGAAATAAATCACCACATCTACCTTCGCTAAAAAACAACGGAATGTACAAATTGATTCGACTTCATTTAACTGCAATAGCACTTTTGGCCTTGTGTACGGTGTATGGGCAAAATGCTTCTGTAATGGGGAAGGTCGTCGATAAATTAGATGATAAACCTATTGAATTTGCTACGATTACGCTTAATCAACAAGCAGACTCAGCAGTTGTAAACGGAACAGTTAGTGATGCACAGGGAATGTTTTTGTTAGAAGATCTTTCAGTTGGGAAATACTTCATTAAAATCAAATTCATCGGTTTTGATCCCATGTATATAAATGATATCCAAATCAAAGAAAAGGGGCAATTGGTAAATTTAGAGACAATAGGTCTTACTCCTGCCGAAACCCTCGATGAGGTAGAAGTGGTGGCCAATAAAAGTCCCTTTGAGGTAAAAATTGATAAAAAGATTTTTAATGCTGATGAGAATATTACAGCCAAAGGTGGAACAGGTTTAGATTTAATTCGGCAAGTTCCAACACTAATGGTTGATGAAAATGACAACATTCAAATGCGGGGTGATGCGAATGTGACGATTCTTATTGATGGTCGACCGACAGCTATGCCTGCCAATCAATTGTTAAAGCAAATTCCGGCTTCGGCTATTGAAAAAATTGAATTGATAACCAATCCTTCAGCTAAATATGATCCTGAAGGGATGTCCGGAATCATCAATATTATTCTTAAAAAGAATCAGCTTTCGGGTTTTAACGGAAATGTTGATCTCACAGCAGGGTATGGTAAGTTTCCAAAGTACAGTGGCTCGTTGGGATTAAATTACCGAACACCAAAGCTGAATGTGTTTGCTAACTACAGTTATAACTGGCGAAAAGTATGGTTTGGTGGTTATCAAAATAGAGACGTTTTATTGGGAGATACCTTATGGGATCGTTTACGCCAAACAGATTACGGAGAACGAATTAATACGGCGCACAGCGGTAGGGCTGGTATCGATTTTTTTATCAATGATTACAATACCATCTATGTTTCTGGGTCGGCAAATGTTGGGCACAACCTTGGAAGTAGAGAAGTGAATTATGAGAATTTTGATGAAGATGATTATTTGCTTCGTAATTCGGTACGTAATGGAAGTATTGATGCCCCATCCCTCAATTACTCTGTGAATGGAGGTTGGCAAAAATCCTTTAAAAAGGAGGGACATATTTTAGATTTGGATGTGACCTATAATCAGTCATTAATGACGGCCGATGAGAATCTGGATCATGAATATTTTGACATTAATAATCAAAGTTACTTACTCAACTATCAAAATACATTGGAGGAAAGTGCATTTACAACATCCATTTCTAAATTGGATTATGTCTTACCAATTACTGATTCGCTAACACTTGAGGCAGGTTTTCATTTTACACATCGTTTATCCGACAATTTGTTCTATTCCGAATCGGCTGGAGATGATCAGCAATTCTCAGAAGATACTACTATCAGTAATCAATTTGAATACATTCAAAACACCTTTGCTCCTTATGTGACTTTGGGCAAACAGTTTAAGAAAATTGGAATCAAAGCCGGTTTACGGGCTGAACAAACATTGACTGACGCTGAGCTAATTAATACCCAGGAGGTATTTGAAAATGACTATTTCAAATTATTCCCATCGGTACACCTTTCCTATAAAACACAGAAACATTCCGAGTTTCAACTCAGCTACAGTAAACGAATCAATCGTCCACGCAGCCACCATTTAAACCCGTTTACAAACTATTCCGATCCTTTGACCCTTCAAACAGGAAATGCTTTTTTACGTCCTGAAATTATTCACGTCAATGAACTCTCTTACCTCAAGTACTGGAAAAAATTCAACATTAGTACTTCTGTTTACTACCGTTACATCACCGACCTTATTCGTCGAAACCTAACTAACGATGGTGTTCAATCTACAGTGAGTTTTACCAATTTAGGAACGAGTAGTTTAACGGGAGGAGACTTTACCATGACCCTGATGCCTTTAAAAGGCATGCGAATCACCTCATCTACCTCACTATGGAATACTTCAACGCGTGACGAAGTATTGACGGGAGGAGATGTGGTGCATTATTTTGGGGTGAACACCAGTTTGCAAGGAATTTATCGATTAAAGAAAGGTTGGACTTTCTCCATTTGGGCTTCTTACAGCCCAACTCTATCAGTAATTCAAGGAAACATTTTGCCGAATTACGGAGGTGGATTTGCTGTCCAAAAACAAGTATTAAAAAATCGGGGAACCCTCTCCTTAAGTGTGGTTGATATCCTAAAAACGCGGCAGTTCACCTTTGAGAGTTATGATTTGGGGAATTATACTTTCAATTCGCAAAGGAGATGGGAATCCCGTTCAGCCTACCTTTCTTTCACCTATAATTTTGGAAAGATGGTTCAGGGAAAAAATAGACGTAATAGCAATTCAACGGATTCTTCGGACGATAGAAGTATTCCTGAATTGCAATAAGAAATTGGTCAGGAAGTGTTGTACGATCCTGACTAATCCAGTAAGAATAGATAGTCGTACAACAGTGTTTTTTCATGTTGGGCCGGTGGTGTGTATTAAGTAAGCCAATCAATCTGCAACACGCCGGCCCAAATTTTTCTTTTCAAGCCATTGTTAATAAAAAACGACAGCCATTTTGGTCTTTAGGTATTTATACTGTTTTTTATTCAAAAACCCGCCAGTACTTTTGTGTCAAAGCATTAGGCGGGAAACCCGCTGACCCCAGAACTTGCAAAGCCTTTCATCTTAGTTGAAGGGCTTTTGATTTTTTAGAAAATGACGTTGACGCATTTTTGATTTATTGGGTGTTGGAGCTGGTTTTTAAAATCGCGTGCAATGGAATAGAATCGCTTTCAGAAAGCTAAATAACCATTTAAAGGGTCTTTTTTCCCGTTGATTGTAAAAGAGGTTAAAATCTCAACTTAAATCGTGTATCTTTAGAAGTCAAAATTCAAAATGGTATGATGAAGAAAAGAACAGTATTATTGTTAAGCACGGCTTTTTTTTCACTTTCAGGAATAACTCAAATGAAATATCCAACAACAGAAAAAAGAGATTGTACAGCAACTTACTTTGGAAGCAGGGTTGCAGATCCGTACAAGTGGTTGGAGGATGACCGAAGTGAAGAGACTAAAAAATGGGTGATTGACCAAAACAAATGCACTTTTGATTATTTGGCCGATATCCCTTATCGATCAACCATTGAAGATAAATTATCTAATCTTCAGAATTACGAAAAAATC